>NZ_JAJMPA010000001.1:1503674-1804409 GCF_020991475.1 Pedobacter sp. MC2016-14 | reverse complement strand
CTTCCTTATATGATTTACCTTCAATCTTGCAGCGTCTAAATACCAGTTGTTGCTGCGGGGGTAAATCATCGATTGCCTTATTCAGCACCTGCTCACTTTCTTTATAAAAGAGGAACTCTTCAGTTGGGTTGTAAAGTTGAGCGCTTGCCGCCAGAATTTCATCCTGAAGACGCTGGTCCCGGGCGGCTTTCCGATAAAAGTCGTTGACTAGATGGCTAGCTATAGTTAAAATATAATAGTAGAAAGGCTTCTCGATATCGATGATTACCCGCTTGTCCCAAATCTTAACAAACACATCCTGGGTTAACTCTTCTGCTAATGGGATATGTTTGACCATCCTGACCAACCTCCTGAATATAGATTTACTATAATGTGCGTATAAGACTTCAAAAGCGACTGCATCGCCATCCTTCAGCGCAGTTAATAAAGCTTTTTCATCATCAGGAAAATCCATTAAAATTCGATTATCAAATGCCTTACAACGAGAGTTTTCGTGGAAGCAACTTTCAAATATACCGAATGCGATTAATTCTAGTATGTATATTTAAGAAAAAAGTAAACTATTGCCCTACCACTGCACAAAACAAATACCATCGGAAATGCTCATATACTTAGTGATAAAAGCAGGGTACTACTGTGAGTGCATTATGCTTATAGTGCAGCTGAAACGGCATTTCGAAATAGCTATCCGCCTACAGAATCGGCAGGAAAAAGGTGTAGAATCACGCGTACTAAAGCTTCCTTCAAACAAAAATGCCGGCTCACGACCGGCATTTTGTTTAAAGAATTGCATTCTACATCCCATCCAAACGCATGGCCCAGATCATTTTTACATGCCTAAACGCTTCCGTTTCTGACCATTCACTATCATAATTTAAGCCGTAGGGCCAAAAGTGTGAACCTCCAATATGAATAACAGCACTTGCTCCGTCAAAACTTTTCAATTTGGCGATAGCATTTTTCCCAATAAATTCTGACAAAAATTTATTTGAATTAAACCCTGTTGATAAACCTACACCATAGGTATGGGCAATTTCATGCATCGCTGTACTTACAACCTGGTAACTGGCCGAAGCCCCGAAACGAATTGTGCCTGAGGTAATAGCGTCAGCTGTGGGTACATCGGGATTGTACTCTACATTAAGCGTATTTGCAGGCCAATTAGCACCAGCATTGTAACGGGCGCAGGCGTCATTCATGGCATTGGTAATCCTTGTAAGTGCAGCGGCTGGAACCCCGGTGGTACTACTCATTGTCCACTTAAGCTGTCCACTATAGCTGATCGGCAGTAGTGCCCATTGTTGGCTTTCAACCTTTTGATAATCTGCTTGTTGAATTGAAATTCCAGATTCCAACGACTGACCTACCACCTCGATGTCTTTACCGCTGTTTCGGTTTGTAATGCGATAATAGCCATCTCCAACACTTGTAAATTGCCACTGCTGTTCATTGCCAGTTGAGGAAGTGTACACATTAATGTCTCCTTCATTTGCTGTGCTAGCCCCTGCAACAGCTAGTGACAGGTTACTCTGCACACCAATTATAGAATAATAGCCACCGGTAATCGCTGCTAGTGTCCATCTTTCATTCATAGCACCTCCAGAACCAAATTGGATTACATTTGCGCCATTAGCCGTAGAAGCACCTGCTACATTAAGTGCCATACCGCTTTTTCTATTGACGATGTAAAAGGTACCGTTCCCTACCGTTTGTAATGTTTCTCCTGAGAGCGGTGAAGTTGTTACCACAGCAGGGGTTTCTACAACAGGAACCGGTTGCGGGGCCTCTACTTCTGTAGCTTTCTTTTTACAACTAGTTAATGTAAGGCCAGCAACCAATACCAAGCTGGCCATGTTTAAAAAAAATCTTCTTCTTCTCATAATAGTTTATTCGTTAATTGTGCTGTTATTTTTGTATGATAATCTGATTTTCTTTCCTTCCAGGACAAGCTTTGCTGAAAACACCATCGTCGGATCCTGATATTCCTGAATTGTCTTTTGAATAGCAGACAATGTTCTTTTAATTTTCTTTCGAAATATAACTTTACCCTCCATCGTTACTGAAACGGGCTTATTTAAATCAAGCATTTGATCATTAAGGTTGATGTTAAGTTCCTGGAATGTATTTTTACTTATCCGGATTTCATTGCCGTGGATACTCACCTCCGCAGTTGCGTCTTTTTCGAGCCTACCCACTGGGGCAGACAGCCAATAGAAGCGGTGCTGTACCCTATTGTCTTCTACCCAAATTACCTTATCCGGATATGGGTTTCTCTTAAAAGAAGCCATCCAGGCTATGGCAATCGTATCCCTATGATCCATCCAATGTGCCTTATCTGCATATAGATGAAAGTCGTGGACGTAGCCATTTGGATCCAGCTTTTGAAGGCTGTCTAATTTATGATTAAAAGACACAGCCAGCGTATTGCGGTGATAAGCTGTATCTCTACCCCCCATATAAATCGCAAACGGCACATTTCGAAGATTAAGCACATTAGCATCCCCAGGATGCCCGGCCATCATGGAAGCCGCAGCCCATCGGTCTGCCATTCGCGGTCCCAGTTGAAACACCCCGTCGCCCCCTGCCGAATAGCCCAAGATGTATACCTTATTGGGGTTGACATCTTCAAGGATAACGCCATAGCGGATCAGGGAGTCCAATAGATTGTCTATGTGATCCTCGTGCCATAAATTCCAGGTATCTGTCGGCGCCCTGGGTACGATCACCAGACCTTCTGAAATTGGATAAAGTGTCCGTTGATTTTCCCACTGTTGATTATTTACTGCTGGCGGGGCATTTCCGCCACCATGCAAGGAGATGTAGAGGCTACGGCCATCTGCGGGCTTTTCTCCAAATACTCTATAGGCAATGGGCATCGTGTATTTACCAAATTTAATGATCCCTTCTGCCCATACTTTTTCTGCAGCGGGGAGCAAACGGTGCTTCTCCAGTGCCCATTCATTAACGGAAAGTGATTCTGCCTCCGTTCTGCTCAATCCTTTCTGCGCGAGAGAAGTACTAGTGATGATCAGTAAAAAACCGATCCAAAGTATGCCATGTTTCATTAGTTTTTTAATTTAATTGATATTGCCGTCTCGTTCTTTTGTCTTAGTTTTTAAGCATATCTAGGATACCTTCGTTTTCAATGATCAGCATGCCCTGTCGGTCTGTGGTAATACCATCCTCAAGCAAGTAGGTATATTTTGGCACCTTCCCTTCCATAATGGTAGGCAGGTAAACAAACTGCACATTTTTAGTAGTCTTTTGTAAGGCTTCCCCAACTTCAATAATATGAGTAGAGATGATAAAAAAGCATTGTCTGAATTTGGCAAAGGCAGTAGTTACGGATAACGTTGCGTCATAAGCATCTTTAACGTTAGTCCCTTTAAACAGTTCATCAAACAGCACTAAAAAACTGTTCCCGGAAGCCACTTCTTCCGCGGCCTTTTTGACCCTTAAAACCTCCGCGTAAAAATGGCTGTAACCCATATTCAAACTATCAGGGACATTAATGGAGGAATAGATTCCATCAAGAATGGAAAAATGAAGGTCCTTAGCGGCCAGGGGAAAGCCCATGTGTGCCAGATAAAGCGCTATGCCCAAGGACTTCATAAACGTAGACTTCCCTGCCATGTTGGCCCCAGTCAAAAAAACCATGTTATTGCTTTTGTTAAAATGGACAGCATTTGCTACCCCTTTAACAAGGGCCGGATGCCATAGGGCAGCAATTTCTATCTGCTGCATTTCTTTAGGTAATGCCTTCGCATAATTAAAGTTTTGGGCCCTGCCTACTTTAGCTACGGCAAGGTACACATCCAGCTTATATAAATACGTTAGCAGGATTTCAACATCGTTGCGCAGCGTATGCTTCAGCAAATGATCATAGGCTGCTAGCTTCACTGTTGAATATTCTGTTCTTGTTTTTTCTTTCAATACATTGGCCAACGAAGATATGGCCAGGATGCGCTGAATGACCTGCCGTTCCTCATCAAAAGGTGTTGGCCGAGGTTCATTGAGTTGTTTCAGGAAATCATTTAACGCATTGAATAAGGATATCGTTGCCGACAAACCTTTCTGTAATGCGGCATAACGCTCATCTCTAAGCAGGGCAGCCTGCATCTTTTTAGAAAACGTAGTCAGTAGGGCCGCAGGATAATTTGTGCTGCTGCCGGTACTTAGGTAATTTTCTACGGTCTGGAATTCAGCACGGCTAAACGGCAAGCCCAGGGTTTTATCCTGAAAATAACGGAACAGGCTACTGCGTTTATTGATCTCCTCAAAATCCGTCAGGGGACTTTTGAATAACTGACTCAACAATCTTTCCCCGCCGCTGGTCTGCACTTTATTAAACATGTTAAAAATGGAACCTGGTGTAAACTTACCCAGTAAGTTTAAATCTTCAAGCGTTTGTTTGTCAACTGTAAAGCTCATATCTTTTGTGTATTCAGCCGCTCCAGACCGGTAGCCAAAATTTCTAGTATACCTTCATTTTGTATGATGATCATTCCATGCCTGTCGGCCGTTAAACCTTGTTCAAGCGTGTAGGTGTAGACGGGCTTATTGCCCTTCATACGGGTAGGCAGGTAAACAAAATTAATGTTATCACATCTTTCCTTCAATATCTCGCCGGCTTCAATGATGTGCGTGGAAATGACAAACATACTGTCGCGCTTTCCGGCAAAGGCTTCTGTGAAAGCAATTGTTGCTTCTGCCGCATCCTTCACATTTGTCCCCCTAAACATTTCATCAAAAAGCACAAATAGGTTCCTGCCCAACTTAAGTTCCTGCGCAATTTTTTTGGCACGGAGTACCTCCACATAAAAGTGGCTGGCACCCATCCCCAAATTATCGGGAAGGTTGATGGTGGTATAAATACCATCGAGTACCGAAAATTCCATTTCTTTAGCGGCAACCGGGAAGCCCATGTGGGCAAGGAAGAGCGCAATGCTCAGTGACTTCATAAAGGTTGATTTCCCCGCCATATTGGCACCAGTAAGGAAGATGACATTACTGCCCACCGTAATGTGGATGGAATTGGGCACCGCTTTTTGTAATTCAGGATGATACACGCCCTCCAGTTTCACGGTATGTTGGTGCTTAGGCATGGCCTTTGGAAATACAAATGAGCGCTCTACTGCCACAAGCGCAACAGAAAAGTACACATCCAGACCATAGATATAACGCATCATTTTAAGCACCACATCCCGGTGGCGAAACCGAAAGAGTTCATCGTACTGAATGTATTCTATGGCAGAAATCTTTCCATTAACAGGTAAAGCAAGGGCCTCTTTAATCCCTTGCGTATCCAGTAATTCCCGTACATCTGCTTTATCCTGCTTGTAGAAATCGAGATCTCCGCCTTCCAGACTGTTTATAAACTGCTGCAACTCCTTCATCAACTTCAATAAACCATCGATTCCAAGATAGATTCCTGAGGTAACAGCATCTAAAGCAACCATATTGCTCAGCTTTTTAGCGATGAACCCCTCTTGTGCAGATAACTTTGTCCTCGAATCGGTATTTTTCAAATACGATTCAACTGGATCAAAATGATCTATGCTAAACGGGAATGATGCGCCTGTCTTCGCAAATCGCTGAATGATTTGGCTGCGATGGTTGATTTTATGTTCATCTGACAACGGAAACCGGAACATTTCTTCCAGGATGGCCGCTCCGCCCCGCGTTTTCGTCCTGTTAAAAATCTGGTAGATGGAGGCTCCACCAGATTTTCCAAAAAGGTTCAGGTCATTTATGGTTTGCTGATCGGTAAGGAATGCCATTTTTTATTTTCTTTTTCTTCTGATTAAAATCAATGCGCCGATGGCCAACATGATTCCCGGCAATACCCAAATAAAGGCGATGCGGAAGTATTTTACTTGTTCTCTTTTAATTAAAAGTGTGGTGTCCTTCGGTGCCGGACGGTAACTGCTGATTGGAAACTCACCATAATTTAACCAGCTAAAAATCCCGGTGTTGAAAGCAAAGTTGGCAGTCCGCATATTAAAGCGATTTAATTCAATATTAGACATGAAATCGGCATCGCCCGCAACAACAATGCGCTGCTCCTTCCCTTTTGTCTTCCTGGTCAGGCTAACCGCAAGCGGAAAGGATTTTTGCAAATCGCCTCTTTCTGGTTCAAATTTCACCTTTGCAGAATCTGTTGCAAATTTGTCTTTCTTAAGCCAGCTTTTTCTAGGATCTGTAACCAGTAAGGGCTTAATGGTATAGGGGCTTGAGTTTTCAATTCCCAGCGCCGTCGCCATCGGCATAGAAATCACTACACTGTCGGCGTGTGCACCTTCAAGAGGCGGATAGAGCTTAGACCCGGTACCGGTTAAAAATGGTGCTGCAAGATGTGGCTCAAGGTCCCTGCTGGTCTGCACAATAGCGCCATCCATTAATTGTACACCAAACTGTTTTAGAAGCGGATTGAGCAGGGCTTGTTTTCCTGGCTCGCCGGAAATCAGTAAATTTCCGCCATTGTCAATATATTGCTGTAGTTTCGCAGTCTCAACACCGCTGAATGCTGTTTTCGGGTCGGCAAGGACTAAGGCAGAAATGTGCTTAGGTATCGAATCGGTTTGCAGGGAAATGGTATCTACATCGAAACCCTGGTTAAGTAAGGAATTTCTAAAATTTTTAAGGTTCGCCAGCGCACGGTAGTCCCGATCGCCCATTTTATTGATGCTACGCTCCAGGTCGCCGGCTACAAACAAGATTTTCGGGATTTTTGCAAGTAGCAGTCTTTTTAATGCTGCAGAAATTTCAGTCTCCGAAGGCCAGTGATCGTTATCAGGAAATACCCTTAAGAAAGTTTTCCTTCCTTTATACTTCAGTTGCATAATGTAATAATTTGGCTCTTGAGAAAGGTCTACCATCTTACGGATTTCTTCTGGCCGCTTAAACTGACTCAAACGCATGTCACCAGTTTCGGCCATCTTTTTGACAATTTCCTCTAAGCTCTTTCCGGGATTGGATTTCATAATCCCGTTACCCAGGCCTAGCGTATCATAATACATCACCGTTTTCAACTTGATGTTATGTTTAAATCGTACGTAAGGTGCCCAGCGGTTGATGTTCAATTGGTAAGACTCTGGATTTCCATCCTCCATAAACCCACCCAGAATGTTGGCATAACCAGTAACTTCCAATGGCTCGTCGCCAAGATCCTCTACTGTTTTCTGCGTATCTGGCTTAATGGTGTTAACTTCTCCACGGGTTACATCAAAATAAACAATAAGCTGTGGAATAGAGCTGATGTAACCGATAGCGATAGTGACGATAACAATTAGGCTATATCGGCTTACCTTGACCCAGGTAGATGTTGTTTCCATCCCGGTTTTCAGTTTATAAATGGTCAACTGCAGAAACATGAATACAATCGCCAGGAAATAGATCACCCCATTACTGGTAATCAGCCCTGCGATGATCCAATCCGTACGTCCGGCTACAGATAGAAAATAGGTAACATCTCTTAAAAAAGGTACTCCCCTCCACAAACCGGATACATTATAAAGTATTCCGAAGGTTACAAAAGTGCACACTGCGGCTACAATCTGATAAGTGGTTAGACAGGACATAAAGATCCCAATTGAGGAATAAGCGCAAAGCAATAAGAATAAACCAAGCATGTAGCTCAGCAGCAATCCCGTATCTGGATTATTTACAGTAAAATAACTCGTTACGATGTATATAGATACAATGCCTACCATGACTAAACTCATGGCTACCATTGCGACAAATTTGCCCAGTACAATATCCCTAACTCGAATCGGTGAGGAATATAAAAGTCGGATGGTACCACTACTAGTTTCCCGGCTAATGAGCCCCATCGTAAGAAGTGGAAGGTATAAGTATAAGTTACCCATCACATTAGACAAAACGCCTTGTCCCCCTGAAAAGATGGAACCGATCACGCTGATTGGAATTTTGAAGCCCCCCTCTAAGGTCATAGCGATGTTGTCAAGCCCCTTCAGGTAGACAAAGCCGCACTGGATCATAAATATAATAATTAGAAACCAGGCTATAGGAGAATAAAACAGGAGTTTCAGTTCCGTTTTAGCAACTCGAAAAATTGTTTTCATTAAGTTTTTTGATGTAATTATTGTTGGGACAATTGTTTAAATATCTCCTCTACAGAGTTTTTTTCGAGTGTAATTTCTTGTAAGCGCCAGCCATTCTGCACGCTGAGGGTGACAATTGTTTCTGCAATTGAAGCCTCACCACTGAAATATAGCCGTGCGAGCCTTTCGGTTAGCAATTCCGCACGCATCACCCCATCGATAGCTTCCAATACCGTAATTTCCGGCATATTGTTAAAGTGGATCAGCATACTATGAGGCTCTATGTAATTATTGAAGGCATCCATGGTGTCTTCAAATACTATCCTTCCATTTTCAATCATTTTAATGTCGCGACAAAGCAATTGTACTTCTGAAAGGATGTGTGACGAAAATATCACCACCCTGTCTTTGGCGATGTCTCTAATCAGGTTTCTTACCTCAATAATTTGATTAGGATCTAACCCGTTTGTCGGTTCGTCGAGTACGAGTACATTGGGACGATGCACAATGGCTTGGGCGATGCCCACACGTTGTCTGTAGCCTCCAGATAAGTTTTTGATTAATCTTCCACTGAAGTGATCTATTCCGCAGCGTTCTTTAGCTTCTTTCACCGCATCTTTTCTAACCTGGCCAGACATGTCCCGTAGGCTTGCGCAGTATTCAAGGTATTCATCTACGGTAAGATCCAGATACAAAGGAGGATTCTGGGGCAAAAAGCCGATTTCCATTTTAGCACGCATTGGGTCATCCCTGAAGTTGATGCCATTGATGTAGACATTTCCTTCCGTTTGGTTAAGTGACCCACAAAGGATATTCATTGTGGTCGATTTCCCTGCACCGTTGGAACCTAAAAGCCCAACAATCCCATATTGGCTAATTTCCAGGTTGATATCACGTATTGCCCAGCTGCTGCTGTATCGGTGCGACAAATTCTCAATTTTTACTATACTTTTTTCCAAAATTTAATGGTTTTACATTTTATAGGAATATGAGTTTTGCTGCTGATGTCATAAAAGTCATCAGCAGCAGAACTTGATTAATTCGGATTTTGTACCAATTCCGGATTTTGATTAACAATGAGAGAAGAAAATGGAAATACATAGGCGTTGCTATTAGGCTCTAGTGTATAGGTGGCACCCTGATACGTACGGGTACGCGTTTTCGCAAAGAATGGGTCTTTGTTCAACCGCCTTTGGTCAAACCACCGAAGTCCTGTTCCGAAGAACTCCCTGCGGCGCTCGTTAATCACCATTTCTAATGCCTGTTGGTCGCTGGTAGCAACCAAATCCACATAGTCGGTTGATCTAAATCTAAGTTTACGTAAGTCATTGAGCATTTTTACTGCGTCGTCGCGTCTTCCTGCACGCGCCAGACATTCTGCACGGATCAGCCAGGTTTCGCTAACGGATAAACCTACGTTACTTGCATCCGTTCCATTTCCAGCCCAATATCCTTTCCCGGAAAAGTTTTGCCAAAAGGTACTACCATCTTTAGTAAACAGCGTATACCTAAAGTCTTTTGTTCCAAGCAGATTCAACAAATCATCGCTCAGTTGCAACGCAGAGTAATTTATTCGCGCTACTTTGCGAAGCAAAACTTCCTTGTTTTCCGTGAGTTTGGGGAAAGGAATTTTTGGCGTCACAACAAAGTTTTTATAATCATATAGTGTACTTGTCAGTGCCAATGATTGTTCCGCAGCTTGTTGCGCAGCACTAAAATTACGCATGTTCAGATAGATCTTCGCAAGCAGGGCGTATAAAGCCGCCTTGTTAGGCCGTACAGAATTAACCTGTGCCACTGAGATTAGCGGTAGAGCGACTTCCAGATCTTTAAACACCTGTGCGTACACCTGGGCAACCGTTGCTCTTTCCAGGTTTACAAATAATTTGGCTTCCAATAAAAGTGGGACGCCAAGGTCTGTGGCAGCTGTTGCCGCATCATATTGTTTTCCATAAGAGTTCACCAGAGTGAAATAAGTATACGCTCTTTGGATCAGGGCCTCTGCATAAATGGCATTTCGTTCATCTGCTGAACCGCCTTTACTATCAAGCACACCCGCTATTATAATATTATAGGTAAAGATGCTTTTATACATTGCGTTCCAATCATAATCATCCATTTTATCCACATAAAATGGTTTCCTCCAGGTATAGATCGTCACATTGGTAATGTCACCCGAAAAATACTGCTGAAGACCAGGGTCTTTCATATCGAGATCGTCAGAGCTTAGCACGGCTGCATTTCCCGAGCCAACTTCAGAATCAACGATATTATTCATCAGTAAGCGGTAATCCGATGTGTAGACCAATACTCTCTGACCCTGAACGGGCACTTTTTCAACGTATTTTCGACAGGAAAGCAGGGTCATAGTGATTACAGCTATGAATGCTATTTTGAATATGTTCATGGTTGTTTCTTTATGCATTATAAACTTAGGTTAACTTGAAAGGAATACGTAGGTACCGGAGCCAATTGATAAGTGGACGATGCATTGTAAAGATAGTCGGGATCAAGATTCTCCTTATTCTTAGCCCAAATCATCCCCAGATTCCGACAGACAGCCGATACATTTAAGGCTTTCACACCAAATTTAGCCACCATACGCTGTGGCACAGAATAGGCCAAACGAACTTGCTGTAATTTTACGTTACTTCTGCTTCTCACGAGTAAATCAGAATATGTATATCGTTCTCTACTCATGGCATATATATAACCTTGCGACCAGTCAGTGTTAATTCCAGGAACATTGGTCGTCAACTCATCTCCAGGTTTTCTCCACCTTTTAGCCAAATCACCTGAACGGGATACAGAAACATTAACATCATTAATACTAGGCATTCGGAACACGCCACCCAACTGATACTGAAATTGAAAGCCTAAATCAAATCGTTTGTAAGTTACATTTGTATTGTAAGCACCAAACCAGGGAGAGGCAGTCCTTCCTGAATATTCCTTAACATCATAATAAGGAAAATCCGCTGTGGTATAAATTTTCCCTGGCTCATTCGGATCTTCAATTAAGGTTTCTCCTTTTTGATCAAGTCCTGCAAACTTATAAGAGAACATAAAATCGGTTGGATATCCATCATGAATAATCTGTCCTTGATTAACATCTTCATTGCCTATCGGGGTTTTAAAACGCTCATCATGGATGATGTTGGTATTGTACGACAAATTGATAGTATTGTTCCATGTTACTTGTTTAGATCTTACCAGTGCGAACGAAAGTCCAAGGTCTACACCGTGTCCATCCAGTTTGGCTGCATTGAAGATCGTATTAGAAAAGCCATAGGTTGCGTTAATTGGCAAGTTATAGAATATATCCGTGGTATGTTTTTTATAGTAATCTAAAGTCGCTGAAATACGGCTGTCAAACAACGAAAACTCAAGTCCATAGTTGAGCATCCTGGTTTTCTCCCAGGCCAGATCTTCTCTCGCGGGCTTACTAATAAGAGCGTAAGGAAGGCCTGAATAATTATCAGTCCCATTCAACTCAATAACCGTAACTGGCGCAAAACCCTGAGGTGCATTACCTGTAAAACCATAGGTAAAGCGGCCAGACAAAGTGGTTAACCAATCGATATCTTTTAACAGGTTTTCTTTTTTCATATTCCAGCTTAAACCAGCTGACCAAAGCGGGATTGCTCTTTTTCTACGTTCCACGCCAAGCAAGTTTAAATCATCGAAACGACCACTTCCTGAGATCGTATATTTGCTGTTGAAAGTATAGGCGCCGTTCGCATAATAGGAAAGTGCCCTGGTTGTTTTTTCTACTATAGGTCCTGCGGTACTACCGATAGATGTTTCATTTCCTTTCAAATCCAAATACTTGACGGTAGGATCTACCGACTTAAAGGCATTGATTTCTTTGTCGTAACCGTACTGGGTCTGGTCGCTGCTTTTGTTAAAGACTTCCCGAATTTCATTACCCAATACCATATTCAGTTCATGCCTATTGTTCCAGTTTTTGTTAACGTTTGCCTGGCCCCTGAGGTTATAACTTCTAACTAGCCCATTTGCCAAGGTAAGCCTTCCACCGAGAGGAATTCTATAAACTGGTATTCCTGAAGAATTTATGGTCCTTCCCATATTGACCATCATCCTGGCTTCATAGCTATCCGGCTCCTGATAGTTCTCCCGCTCATTAAAATTACGTCCAACATTTCCGGCTATTGTTAAACTAAGCCAAGGTGTAATTTTACCATTAACATCTACATTCAAGCCCAGGTTATTCCCGGTATTGATTGTATTATTGAAATTCAGTTCGTCAATTGGTGAGTATCGAAAAGGCAAATAGCCCCTGCTTTCTAACGCTCTGGCCTTCGAGGGAATAACCAGGACATCGTAATATTTAATACTTCCATCAGGATTTTTAAGCATATCATACGGACGTAATCCTAAGTTCGACATACTCATGGCCAAGGCGGATGCCGGATTTGTTTTATCTGTTGTGTTGCCATAAGATAAGGAGGTGCTTATATTCACACGGCCTTTAAAAAGGGCGGAAGTCGTTCCGATATTAAATGTATATCCCTTATTCTTATTGCTATTATATACACGATCTTCTGTGTAATAAAAACCAGACATATAATATGAACTGTTAACACCTCCCCCTGAAAGCGACAAATTATATTGTTTTGTAGCTGGCCGCTGCAATAGATATTCAGCTAGCTGATCTGCATTGTCGTTCTGCCCCAATGCGGCAAGTTCGGCATTCATTTTGCTTAATTTATCTGGAGTATCGCCTTGGTTATATTTGAAAATAATGGCTTGCGCCTGGCTGTTATTTATCTCTAAATAACTTGTGGCTGCCGGATCATAGAGAAGATAGTTTTTTATCATGTCTCTTTCCAGGTCTATGAAATCGGGAACAGACATTGTTGGTCCATAGTTTGTTTTTGGCTTAGCACCTGTGCTATAGGTAGTAGAGAAATTGAGGGAAGGTAAAGAATTTTGCTTTCCTTTTTTTGTGGTAACTACAATCACACCATTGGCAGCCTGAATCCCCCAGATAGAGGCGGCAGCCGCATCTTTAAGAAACGTAACTTGCTGTATATCATCCGGATTTAAAACATCTAGCCCACCTCTGGCAATGGGAATTTGTGATGGAAATCCGTCGATCACTAGCAGGGGCTCTACACTTACTTCAGTCCACTTACCTACGATGGTAGAAATTCCCCGGATGTTAATGGTCCCATTTCGGCTTTGCCCGGCAGTAGTCTTGGTTGAAATATTTACCCCCGGAACCAGACCTTGCAGGCGTTCTAATACGCTAATTGTTGGGAATTGCGCCAACTCTTTAGCTGTTACAATTCCGAATGAACCGGTGGCACGGTCCTTATTCACATTCTGATAACCAGTACTTACAATAGAAACATCCTCAAGAGCGGCGACTAATGGCTTCATGGAGATGACTACATTGTTTTGACCATTTAATGTTAATGTATCAGGTTTATAACCAATGAAGGTGGTAATCAGCGTTTCCTTACCAGTTAGATTGAGCAAGCTAAACGATCCGTCTGAAGTTGTTCTGGCAACTTGATTTCGTCCCCGAACGGCAACATTTGCGCCCGCCATGGGTTCTCCTCTCTCATTCATTACTAAACCCCTCACGTCCACTTTACTAAACGCAGCCGTCATGCGGTCTATAAAAGAGCTTTCTTTGCGGAGCACGACAACCATCTTGTTCTGGATTTCAAAAGCCAGGGGCTGATCTTTAAAAATTAGGTCCAGTACTTTAGGAAGCTCCATATTTTTCACCTCGACATTTACAAGATTCGCAGTTTTTAATACATTTCCATCTGCAACGAAATCGTAACCACTCTGGGATTTAATCTTGGCAAAAATCCTTGTTAAGGATGCATTTTTCTCCGATAAAGAGATTTTTTGTGCAAAGCCTGCTGCGGCAACTTGCATAAGTGATGCTAACAATATCACGCTGGTTAATCGCATAATGAGCAATATTTTGTGGCATACGCCTTTAGGCATACCTGGTTTGGTATATTTTATATACATTTATCGTCGGTTTGGTTTCTGCAGTTTGACCTCTACTTTCCACGGGAAAGGTTTACTGCGGGTTAAGTTGATCTGTTAATTATTGGCCTAAGCCAAACTTAAACCAGGTTCCGTTCTACGGGATCTGGTTATTTTTCAAGTACTTATTTCGTCACGTATACCCTCCTTCCCTGCAGTTTAAAGTGAACTAATTTGGTTGCTTCTAAAGCCTGAAGAACCTGGCTTATATTTTTAGATCTCGATACGTTGCCTGAAAAAGCACCTGTAGGTATGCTGCCTTCATAAATGACCTCAACATTATACCATCTTGCAATATCCCTCATCATCCTTTCTATGCCATTCTCGGTAAAGACAAAATCGCCATCTTTCCAGGCTATACTCTCTTCCAAATTGGCTTTAGAAATGCGCATAGATTCGCCTCTAAGAGAAGATTGCTGTCCTGGACTTAGCCGAATCTCGTCCGTGTATTTCACTTTGCCTTTATCACCCCAGGCAGCGGCCTGGAAGTCCACACGCACGCTTCCCTCTAATAAAGTGGTAATCACATCGGTCTCTTCTTTATATGCTTTTACGTTGAAGTGTGTTCCCAAAACCGTAACATCCTGATCGTCTGACTTTACAATAAATGGATGGTTTTCCTCCTTTTCAATTTCAAAGTAAGCTTCTCCATCCAGAACCACCTCACGGCTTTTTGACTTGGCAAAAGAGGCAGGATAGGTTATTGATGATGCGGCATTTAGCCAAACCAGGGATCCGTCGGGCAATTTCACCCTATACGTTTCTCCCCGATGTGTTGAAAGCGTATTCATGCCTGCATCTTCTGTTTCTGGGCTGCTTAAAATTTCATAGGTGATTTCCCCGTCTGCAGTTTTAGAGATGCGAACCCCAGACTCAGATGCAAGCGCACCGTTGTGGGCTTCAGACAAAACAATTTTGCGACCACTTGCTAAGGTGAGGGTAGCTCCATTTTTTCCAGGTGCAATATCCTGTGCAGCAGAAATGCTGCTGATGAAGTTCGCATCACCGTGGAAAAATCCATTTTTTACAAGTATAGAAAAGACCAGGATTGCGGCAATTGCGGCCACTCCTGCCAGACGGGGCCAAAGCTTCCGTGGTTGATGATTTGCCTGAGGATAACTGACAACTTTTTCAAAGATTTGCTGGGAACGTAAGTCACTAATTTCTTTTCTGTTACTTTCGCTCAATTGATAGTCCGTCTCCAACAAGTCGAATAGACGCTGCTCTGCGCCCACGGTATTGAGAAAAGCATTAAAATCCTCCAACTCAACAACAGAAGCAGTTTTCGTGGAGAACTTAAAATATAAATCGACAATGCTTTTGTCTTCCCAATTGACCATATATTATTTATATAACTTATTTTAATCTATTTTACACACCCAGAAGATATACTTTTGAGCTATTTTGTCGATATTTTCCAAATGTAACTCCCCTTTTTTAACAACAACCACCGAAAAATGATTTAGGGGGTATGGAAAAACAAAAAAAGTTAAAATAATTTAAAAATAACCAAAAGAGCAACCACATCTGTATGCGTTTTAAGGTATGCACGCAAAAAACGGAGCGCAAGTTTCATGTAACCTCTCACAGTTTCCACACTTAGGTTCATTTTTTCAGCCGCTTCTTCGTATTTCATCCCTTCTAAATGACAAAGTTCATAAACTAATTTCTGTTAAGCTACGAATTTTATACCTCAATCAACTCCTTGCAGATTAATTCTAAGCTCAAGCTGACCAAAGTTTTTTATCCAAAATAATCAGCAAGGTAACTGTAGTATTGCCGTTATATCCCGTAATGCTCCGGCTGTAACCCTCTTTAACCGTACCTGATATTACAGGAGACGAATTGTGCACCAGCCCAAAAGCACAAAAGCTGTTCTCCTGCCTTACTACCACCGTACCGCTCTGATTTTCAAATCTTCACCTTACATTCCCCAGATAATCTTTAATGTAATACTCATACATGCCAATGCCGCTGGCGTCCTCGCCCTGCCCCCGAGGGTGTTGATATAACTCAGCACATTATATTACAGCCATAAAACCCATTATATAAGCAGCTGTCTTTATCGTGCTGCCCTTGTCCACTACCTAATTGGTTAAGCAAACACCGGAGCCATCATAATTTTACTTGATATATTGGTTCGTATAGGCTAAGTAATGTGGTACTTTACCCAGGTCATTATAAGTATAGTTTAGGTTTTTGTTTTTGTCATTGCCCCGGAAGACTTATTGCTGTAGGTGAGGTTATCCATAGAAGTAACCGACCCGTCCAATTACTTTAAATCATATTTTTGTTTTGCAATATCTAGTATTTTAATAACAGCATCGTTTTGCTCAAGGTAGTAAATACCAATACTGCCAGAATGATGAAAATAGAAGAAAAAATTGTTGCTTCGATCAAAAAAAATAGGACTGTAAGGTGCTTTATGAGTTGTCAAACACTTTAATATGGCTTTTAAAAAAATATTCCAATCGTTACAAATACATAGAGCATCATAGCCGATTTCAATACTGGAATCGAATAGTATTTGCAAATACCATTTGGTTTCTTCTGATTTTCTCGACAATTCGTAGTCATATTGATCTGTTCGTGGATCCCAAGTGTCTAAACAGAAATCCCACCATGAATAATTATAAATTTGAATGTTCTTCTTATATTTTTTAAATATATCATAGAACATTTCTATAAGCCCCTCTATAATAAGCCCCTCTTTTAAATAAATCTCATTTTTACAGCAACTACTATCAGGTAAAAAATCGACGCAAATCCATGATGGTATTACCTCTGTCACATCCACTTTTTTCAGAATACTCATAATTTAATAAATTAAAATGGCAATATAATTAACGAAACAATCCCTAAAAAATCTAAATTTATTTCACTGTTTTAAGATGGCCCCATGGTATGAAAGTACCAGTAGCTCCTTTATGTTTGTTAATTATAAAATCACCATATTCATCTGCATCTTTAAGCCATTCCAAGCCCTTACTTGTTTCTTGAAAAACTTTAAATTTACTTCCACCATGCCCAGCTCTGTCTATGGACCACCATAAGCCATCAGAACTACTTTTATAAAGTGTACCAAATGTAGGGGGTATAGAAAAACAAAAAAAGTTAAAATAATTTAAAAATAACCAAAAGAGCAACCACATCTGTATGCGTTTTAAGGTATGCACGCAAAAAACGGAGCGCAAGTTTCATGTAACCTCTCACAGTTTCCACACTTAGGTTCATTTTTTCAGCGGCTTCTTCATATTTCATCCCTTCTAAATGACAAAGTTCATAAACTAATTTCTGTTGTGGAGGAAGCAATGCAATACCTTTCGCCAATAGTTTTTTTGTATCTGCCAGCAAAATCCCTTCTTCCGTTCCGTTATCTTGCTCTGTCCAGCCTTTCCCGAGCTCTAAATCAGTTTTAGCCTCCAGCGCCTTTCTTTTCAGCAAGGTGAAACTTCGGTTACGGGTTAGTGTTGTTAAGTAGGCCGCCAGGTTCGTATCCGCCTTAAGCTTACCGGCAGTTTGCCAAAGCTTTAGCATCACTTCCTGGAGGACTTCCTCGGCAAGCGACTCAGATTTTAATAAATAAAATGCTCTTGGATAAACCAACCTTCGGTAGTGATCGTACAGAATTTTAAAAGCATGCTCATTCCCCATCGTAACTTTACGCAGCAATTCATTCTCGTCCAGAAGGGGCTTAATCAACATAATTTACTTGAGTCTCAAATGTACATATTTATTTAGTATGTCACTGTGATGCCAGCACCATAGCCCATATCGCTGTCATAATGCGTGGACAAAGAAAAATATTTTGTTAAAATATATCGCAAACCTGCCATATATTCTCTGTCCGTGTTTCCCATCAGATTTAACCGCAGCCTGCTGGTTAAAGGTACATCTTCCCTCATGAGTTGAAAACGAAGCTTACCTTTAGTGTCTAATCTAGCCTCGGCAGTGACCAGCATCGGCAAAATGTATTGTACCCCTATTACTCCCGCTTTTCGGTTTTTCTGATTGCTCAACTGTCCAAAAAGGTTGCTTTCCACCTCATTGTCCATACGGTTATAATGATAATCAAACCCAACAAAAGCGTAAAGCCACTGCATCTTGCCCAGATATCTGCCAAAATAAGTTTCACTTTCATTTCCATGATGGGATTTAAGACCAAGACGCCACTCTGTAGAAAAACGATAACGGGTATTTGCCAGCATAAACTCACCATCACTTCCATTACTTTCCAAGCCAATGGTGGCCATGGGATGAAATGACCGATCTTCGGCAAATAATTTACGTTGGGCGTAACTGGGATCAGGAATTTCAGGATTTGGCGCGGAGTGCTCATAGCTAAAAACCCTGCCCATACCGCTCATCATGTGGTAAAGGATATGACAGTGAAAAAACCAATCTCCGCCAGGTTCAGTTGCCGCAAACTCAATCGTATCTCGCTCCATTGGCATAATGTCCAAAACATTTTTCATAGGTGCATATGCACCCTGCCCATTTAGTACCCTAAAATCATGCCCGTGCAAATGCATCGGATGGCGCATCATACTGTTGTTGTAAAGTACCACTCGAACATTCTCTCCCTTTTTTATCAGGATTTTATCGCTTTCAGATACCGTTTTATTGTCAAGCGTCCAAACGTAACGGTTCATATTCCCCGTAAGATCAAATTTAAGTTCCTTCCATGGCCCCTTAGCTAATCTTGATTTCTGTGGGCTCCGAAGCATGTTGTAGTTTAGGGTTCTGATGGCCGGCTGTTCTGATGACTGCTTCACTTCAGGATACATAACGGTATTCATGTCCATGATCTGGTTCTGCATTTTCATACCCGGCATATCTACCATATTGCCCTGCATGTCCATCATGTCATTCATCATTTTCATGCCCGCAAAATATTCCAATTTCGGCATTGGTCCAGCAGCAACCTTCTCTCCATCTCCTAACCATAGCGAAGCAGATTTAGTCCGATCCTCAGGCGTCACGAGAAACTCATAACTTTTGTTTTTCGGGATGGTCACGATGACGTCGTAAGTCTCCGATACAGCAATAATCAACCTGTCAACTTCTACCGGCTCTACATCATTTCCATCTGTTGCCACAACCGTAATTTTTCCTCCTGCATATTTTAGCCAGAAATAATCGGAAGCACCAGCGTTGGCGATGCGCAGCCTGACTTGATCACCTGCTTTAAATTGAGGTTGCTGATTCTGGTTTTTGCCATTGATGAGGAAAGTATCGTAATACACATCACTTACATCCATAGCGTTCATCCGCTTCCATTCATTGGCCACTTTCGTTTTAAAATGTCGGGTTTTGATGGCTTCCAAATAACTTTGCGTGGCCCCTTTCTGGATGGCAAACCAATCTGTGGCATTGTGTAAACTCCGGTGTACTTCTTCAGGCTTCATATTCGTCCACTCGCTAATCACAATGGGTAAAGTGGGGATTTTCATCTCTTCTCTCTTATTGATGATAAAAGCGCCGTACATCCCAATTTGCTCCTGCAAGCCACTATGGCTGTGGTACCAATGTGTGCCATGTTGCACAATCGGGAATTTGTAGATGTAGCTGGAATGCGGTTTAATGGGCAACTGCGTTAAAAAGGGTACACCGTCCATTTTATTGGGTAAGAATAAGCCATGCCAGTGCAGTGAAGTTCCAGTGTTCATTCTATTATACACATGGATCTCT
This sequence comes from Pedobacter sp. MC2016-14, assembly GCF_020991475.1. Classification (NCBI taxonomy): domain Bacteria; kingdom Pseudomonadati; phylum Bacteroidota; class Sphingobacteriia; order Sphingobacteriales; family Sphingobacteriaceae; genus Pedobacter; species Pedobacter sp. MC2016-14. The sequence continues at coordinate 1,784,622 of NZ_JAJMPA010000001.1, read as the reverse complement.
GCGGTATCCCCTTCCGTAAAAGTAAGTGTAGGCATTGGGATTTGCCCGTTGACGGCAATCGCATGTTTTGGTTTCTTCCCATAAGTTACCGTAGTGTCCGAAATGTAAAGATCATATCGTACCGTTCGGGGTTTAGTGGATATAGGATTTTGCCCATAGCAGAAGCAAGAAGCACCCAATAAAAGGTAAGCCATTAGTAATTGTTTCATGATCGTAGGATTAAGCGTGGTAGTAAATAAACCCCGGCGGTTAACCGGGGCTTAAATCGAAATCTATTTGTAAGTCTCTACAATACTTCCGCAATCCAGCATGGCGCTGCCATAGTACGGATTTTTCACGGCTTTGTCGCTGCTTAACCAACTGCCTTTCTTCATTGGACAGTACATTTGGTACACGGGCGCATTGGAAAGCTTTGCGGTTTTAACAACAGCAATGACGTCATCTGAAACAGCAGAGAAGCTTTCGCGCTGGCTATCCAAATCTTTGCTGGCAGCAATTAAACCAGCATGTTTCAAGAGGTTCTTTTTAGCAGCTTTATTAACAATTTTTTCATCACTGCCTGCGACAGCTTTAACGAGTTCCGATGCTTTTGATGCAGCTAAAGCGGCATTACCTGCAACTAGTGCTTCCTTAACGTTGTAATATGACGAAAGCAAGCTTGCTCCGTTTCCTGAAATTTTTCCTTGTGCAGACCCTGTTTGCGTGAATGCTGTTGCCAAAATGGCAACTAATAACAATATTTTCTTCATTTTATTTGATTTAATAAGTACATAATTCTCCTGGTAGAGGCATCTGCCTCCCGGTAACATTGAACTATAAAATCAAATTTGAAAACTTTGGATGGCAATCCGTACATCTCTTATTGGAGACCGGCAGTGTCTGGAGAAATAAGCGTTAGAAACATTTGATGGCAAACGAAGCTCGGCAATTTGAGGATAGACGTTTCCAACCAATAGCATAAATGGTAGTGAAATCTGGCTTAAGTCAACTACTGGGTTGTTCAGTTTATCACTTTTGGTAAGCTTAGCCGCCTCGTCCTTACAACAGTTGTCCTTGTTCGCATCTTGTTTAGGATGTTGGACATGCTGATGACTATTATGAGCATAGCGTTCTGTTTGCGAATGATGATGTCCATGACCTTCGCTTTCCTGCTCAAGATGAGCACTATTGAAACCCATGTCAATTCCAATGGCACAAGCGAAGCCCACAACCGTGTTCAACAAGAATACAATTAGCAGCAACATTACTTTTACTGGAACAGATTTACGGCTTATCATCTACAGCAAAACTAATCTAAATTATACTTAAAACCAAGCTGGCATCAATTAGGCATACTTTTTCAAAAATTTTAACCGGGCGCTTACCTGTTTAAGCCATTCCCTGGCCATTAGCTCATGACCTGGAACTGTTGGGTGTATGCCATCCCAAATCCAGTACGAATCAGGCGCCCTTTTAGCTGCCTTTTGGAAAACCATTTGAAAATCGACAAGTACTGCATCGAATTCGATTGCCAGTTTTCGCACGCTTAACGCCAGGCTGTTCACCGTGGATTGATATCGCTCCCATTTGTCCTTCACTTTTCCTACCGACGCCAAAAATGGCAAACAAAGTACAATAAGTGTTTTCGGATCTTGTTTGCGAACTTGAGTCAAGAGGTCACGATAACTATCTTCAAATGCTTGAAAGTCTTCTCGACTTACCGAGGACTTTTCCATAAGCATGGCGGCGTCATTGATACCCACCAATATGCTCAGCACATTTGGACGAAGATCCAGGCAATCGGTTTGCCAGCGGTCCTGTAACTGGCTTACCCGGTTTCCGCTGATTCCACGATTGTAAAAGCGCAGGTCGGGCGAGGGAAAATCTGCCCCCCACCGACTGGCAATGGAAAATGCATATCCATGTCCCATAATGTGATTGAGATCTCCATTCCTGCCCCATTTCCCATCGGTGATAGAGTCGCCTTGAAATAAAACGGTTAGCCCCTTTACCTGCTCAGCTACCATAGTGGTAGGCGCCATCGTTGCAAGTGCCGGTTTCATTGGCAGGCTACTGGCAACACACGCTAAAGCCGCCGATCGAAGAAATGAACGTCGTGATGAATGTTGTGTCATATATTACGCTGATAGCTATCGATTGAATAGAAGATGATTAAGCTGTGTAAGTTAATAATAATATTCTGTTTTATTACTTATGGGTATAATAGTGCTAATGCTGATGCGACATTTGTACTGTTTGGCTGAGAATAATTCATCCCATCCTCATATAATAAGAGGCGCTTAATTTAAATACTGATCTCTGAAGTAATTAGGCGAAACTCCGGCTTCCTTTTTAAATAGCCTTGAAAAATAAGTAGGGTTCTCAAACCCCAGCGAATAAGAGATCTCTGCAATATTCATCCCACCCTCCTTTAACAGATTCTTGGCTTCAGTAATGATATAAAGGTGTATAAGTTCAAGAGTGGTTTTTCCTGTTTCCTGCTTAAGCACATCGCTTAGGTAGCGTGAAGAAAAGTTTAAGCTTTTTGCCATGAAATTGACGGTGGGAAGGCCCAATTCCTGAGTCATCTTTGTTTCGAAGTATGACTGGAGCAGCTTATAAAATTTTGTTGCTACAGTACCTGTTAACTCAGCACGGTTAGTAAATTGTCTTTTGTAAAAACGTTGCGCGTACTTAAGTAACGTATCTAGATGACTAATTAAGATCGTTCTTGTAAAGTCATCTGCATTATTGCGATGTTCCTTATCCATTGTAGCGACCAGGTTCCAGATCATGTCTTCCTCACTTGGCGACAAGTACAAAGCTTCATCGGTCTCATAATCAAAATAACCGTAATTTTTAATTTCATGATGCAGCGCACTACCGGCCAGGAAATCTTCATGGATTAATATTAAAAAACATTCATCCCTTAACTTGATATTCTTAAAAGTAACCGTCTGCCTCGGTTTAATGAACAACAACCTACCCCGGTCGTGGTCAAATTTTGTTCTACCATGACTGATGTGACCGGACTCCAGCACCTGAAAAGAAATGATGTAAAAATTGGCTGAAAATTCTATGTCGTCGCCTGCACACTCATCTCTGTTACCGAAGGAAATGCTGAACAACGGATGCTCTGGCGCTTTAATGCCGATTGCATTGCTGAAACTGCTTATTTTGTTGAAGTGGTTCATAGTTACTTAAGAAAAACAGTATCTGCATAACAGATACTGCTAATATACGATATTAATTTCCCTGAGCAGCAGTAGAAACCTCCTGCCATTCTTCCCAGGTTTGCATCCGTTGGCCATAAACATATTTTATCCACTGGATACCGACCCTGCCCAGGATCAGCCTTAACGGAGGAGTTTCGGCATCAACCAGTTTCAATACAGCCTCTGCAGTAGCTTCCGGTACTCCCCAGTCTTCTAATTTATTACCAGCAGCAAGTCCCTCTCTAACTTTATCGTAAAAAGCTAATGGTTTGCTTTGTATACCGGAAGTTGTGGCAAAATCGGTCCTGAAACCGTTAGGTTCCAATATACTGACGTTGATGCCGAAGCTACTAACTTCTGCGGCCAAAGCTTCACTAATCCCTTCTACCGCAAATTTAGATGCACTATAGAGTCCTAATGTGGGGAAAGCGAGCAGACCCAATGCGCTTGATACCTGAATAATATGACCTTTTTTTTGTTCGCGCATAATCGGGATAACTGCCTGGGTAACCCACAATAAACCATAAACATTAGTTTCAAATTGTGTACGTATTTCATGCTCTTCCAATTCCTCTATGGCACCTGTGTGACCGTAGCCAGCGTTGTTAATCAAGACATCTATGGTGCCAAAATGCTCCTTCGCTTTGGTAACAGCATCAAAACATGCAGTCCTATCGGTGACATCCAGCTTTAGTGCCAGCAACGTTGAAGCATAGTTTTTTGAAAGTTCTGCCAAGGCATCCGGGTTTCTCACCGCCACCACAACCTTATCGCCTCGTTTCAGGAAGGCTTCTGCCCATATCCTGCCCAGGCCACGGGATGCGCCTGTTATAAAAATTGTTTTTTGCATTGTCATTTATTTAATGTTTAGAATTAAATTCACTGACAAAGCTCGGGCTAAAAATTGTTTACAAATGATACAGAAGTGGGTAATTATAGAACGATTTTACGGATAAAAAATCGTTGCGCTTTTTTGCTGCTAAGTAATCTCTCACAGAAGCGAAACAACTCTTTACATTGTTTGGTGCTTTTGGGATGTAGCCTTTAATAATAACACTTTGACTTGCTCTTCTAAAAGTTCAAAAAGCAGTGTTGCAGATTTTTTTCTGTACGAACCTGAAAGCCAGGTGACGGTAGCCTGACGGATCATGCCTTTATCTGCAATTTCGATCGCTTTTAACTCAGGATGGTTAAAGATAGATGAACCCATAAGTATTGTAGCCCAGCGCCCGCTGTTAACCAGCTGCAAAATAGTATTGATGTCATTGATTTCCATTTTGATGTCAAGTTGCAGTCTTTGTTCGTGTAGTACTGCATCAAGATAATTCCGGATGCTGAATCCTCCCGAAGGTAGAAGTAAAGGAATGGTTCTCAAATCCATTAACTTGATTCGCATGCGACTGGATATCGGGTGTTGCGCATGTACAATGAGTGCCAGGCTAGATGAAAATAAAGGTGCTATGGTATACATTCCATTTTTCGTATCCTGAGAAAAAGACAACAGCAGGTCCAGTGCACCCTGTTCAAGTTTTTCCAGCAATTCTTTCGTAGTGCCAAAACTAATTTCCAGTTTAACATTAGGATACAGCGTGGCAAAATCAAGGATGGCCTTGCCTAATAAATTGGTAAGCCCATAGGTAACCCCAATAGTCAGGCTACCTGTATTCAAATTCATCAAATCCTTCAGCATGGTTTTACCATCATCGGCATCTTTTACCGTTTTTAAAGCGTAAGGCAGGAAAGTCTTTCCTGCGTAAGTCAATTTCACCCTTTTTGCAATCCGATCAAACAAAGGGATCCCTAATTCATCCTCTAGTTGCTTAATTTGTTGCGAGAGTGTGCTTTGGGTAATAAACAAGACATTGGAAGCTTCGGTAAAGTTTTGCAGTTCAGCTGCCTTAATAAAGTATTTGAGTTGGCGCAGTTCCATACTCAAAGATAAAAGTTAATCGGCATTTACGATCAAGTTTATCGAAAATAAGTGTTTAGACGATAAAAATACAAATAGGATCTTTGAATTATCAAACTAAAAACAAGTTATGGAAATTCAACAAACACCGAAAAACGCACTCTCACATTCAACTGTTAAATCTATCATTAATGCGCCCATTGAAAAGGTAAACATTGCGGATTGGTTATTTAACCTCCCCGATGCAGAGTACCAGAAATGTTCTCCCGCACATATTGCCGCTGGTTTTACAAGGACTCTTGATGGAGAGCCCATGTCTATCAACGTAGAAACTATTGGCAGTGCCCTAATCATTCAACATTATGTTGCTACAGAATACAGAGCTGATTATTGCCGAATGTTATCTATCTCAGACTCTATCACTGCAAATGGCCGGAGTAAAGTTCAGGTACTTTGGGAACTTAAAGCCACACGGATTGACGATAACACATGCGAATACACCAATGAAATTCATGCCACTGCTACTCCTGAATTCTTTGAGTTCATAAAGCTTCACAACATTAGCCTCGCGCAGGCTGCCTACGATAGACAGGTGGCATCAGATGCACATAATCAGGAAGAAACTCCTCTTTTTGCAAAAAGCATAGAGAAGAAGGCACTCACTGGAGAGTATGGTATTTAAGCGTATGTTCCTGATAGATACTTGGGACTGCTCCGTATCCGCTCCGGGGCTAGTAAAGGTATAGTTATACTAAAGTTCCCATTACGTCAATACCAGGCTGCACTCTTTTTCGGTAGTTCTGCGGCTGTTCTTTGGCTGGGAACCAAAGAACAGCCGTAGAAGTCGTAAGGTAGCGCCTAATTTACTTGCAATTTATCTACTTTAACCCCAACAGACAATACGCAGCGGTCCTTAATAGAACATAGGTTAGGTTATCATATAGCTTAGGTATTCATCATTTTTTGTCGCAACAGAGTGTATTCCGACATAATTTAAATAAAAATGTCGGAATAATATTATATCCCGACAAAATATCGTATATTTGTCGGGATATAATTTCGATTAGAATGAAGAAAGCTGAAAAATATACAGAAGAACTGCTAGCCATAGTAAATTCTCATCCCGAAGGCATCAACATTAATGATGTTGCCGCAGCATTTACTGAGAGTACTTCCATTCGTAGTATGCAGCGTTTATTATTGAAATTAAGCGATAACGGGTCTATTAAGATTACCGGTGCCGCGCGTAGTACAAAATATCAACCGATAATAAAAGAAGAAAGACCGTTAAACGTAGTGGCCGAGCCATTTGTCAAACTAACTCATCCTTTAGCAGCAGGCATTCCTTTATCCAATGAAGGCAAGCGCACCCTTAATGTTATCAGCGCTCCAATTCAACAGCGGATTCCTGTGGGCTATCAGCAGGTTTTTTTAAAATCCTACCGTCCTAATATTGACAGTTATCTGTCTATTGACGAAAAGCGCCATTTAGCTGCATTAGGTAATACCGGCATTGAGCGGCCAGCCGGAACTTATGCGCAACAGATTATGAATCGGCTATTGATTGATCTCTCCTGGAACTCGAGCAGATTGGAAGGTAATACTTATAGCCTACTTGATACAGAACGGCTCATTTTGCAGGGTGAAGCGGACAATAGTAAATCTGCTAAAGAAGCGCAAATGATCCTAAATCATAAAGACGCCATAGAGTTTATTGTACAAGCTGCCCAGGAAATTGGTTTTAACAGGTATACCTTTTTAAATCTTCACGCCATGCTGGCCAGTAACCTTCTTTCAGATCTTGAGGCTCCTGGCAGGCTACGATCAATGGCAGTTGGCATAACAGGTTCTGCCTTTACGCCGCTTGCAATTCCCCAACTAATTGGAGAATACTTTGATCTTATATTAGAGAAAGCTGGCCAGATCAAAGATCCATTTGAGCAATCATTTTTCCTGATGGTGCATTTACCATATTTGCAGCCCTTTGATTATGTAAATAAAAGGGTATCCAGGCTTGCGGCAAATATACCTTTGATAAAAAGGAACCTTTCTCCATTATCGTTTACAGATGTTCCGGAAGATTTATATTTTAAGGGGATGATGGCGGTGTATGAACAGAATGACATCAATTTATTGAAAGATGTTTTTCTATGGGCTTATGATCGATCTGCACAAAAGTATGCCGTTATCCGGCAATCTATCGGAGAACCTGACCTTTTCAAATTAAAGTACCGTGAATTCATTAAAAATATCATTACCAAAATTATTGTTACTGAAATGGGTTCAAAAGACGCTCAAAAACTAATAAAAGACGAGGCCGGGGAATTTCCTGAACAAGATAGGGAGCAGTTTATCACATCCGTTGAAACCGAACTCATGGCTATACATGAGGGAAATTTTGCGCGGTATAGGGTAAGCCAGCGTGATTTTATCAACTGGCAGAAAGTTTGGAAAATGTAATACCAATTGGCTGGATCTTACAAGCCAATTGGTACTACTTAATAGAATGTTACTTCCTATACAATGGGCATCTTTTGAGCAAATACTCTAATGGGCTGCTATATGCACCATCGGTATTACTTAAAAATGCCTTGTGGCTTTGGTTGTAAATGCTGGCATTGTTATCCATATAAATGTGCAGACTCACTGACACATCATAACGCTGAACAGACATGCTGTTTGTAGAACCGTAAGTAGAAACGCCTTTAACTTTTTCCGCATCATCGCGTTTCACTTTTGTATTCGCAGATTCGCTGGTTGAACTGGTTTGATAACCCTTATTTTGGGTCACTGACCCATCAATAACATATTCTACACCCAGAATGTCACAAATCTCTTTCATGGTAAAATTTATCATCTTGTCTTTTGTTACCCCAGCTTTAGCCAATAGTGCATTGGTGCTCCGGGTATCCAAAATGGTATATCCTGCAGCATGCTGGCTAAGAAAAGAAAAGGTATCTTCCTGAGCCTTGTAACCAATTGCATCTGCACCAGGTTGGTTGTCCATAATATAGGTAAAGGGCAAAATCGCAATTCTGTTATGATGATCAGCTGGAGACGCAGTCATGCTCACCTGCTCTTTTTGGCGCTGTTGAGATGAGGGATTAGACTGACTGATCATCTCTATCCTGCCGCTCGAGTGGACAATCTTTAGGAGATCAGACTTCTTAATCACATATTCAGCGGTTTCTCCAGAATAAACAAAACTTACTTCGTCATCTGTGATTTTAGTTACCCGCCCCTTCATTTCTTCACCATTTAATTTTAGGAGAATGTCTTCTTTAGCTTTGGTTGCTGGCTGTGCAAATAAACAAATTGAAACCAGACTTAGCATAAAATATAATACAGAGAACTTTTTCATAAGATTTTTATTTATATAATGTATAACAAATATAATTTTATTACTGTTTTACTACAAGTTAATAAGTATAAGATTTTTTTCTGTACCTCAACCGATAGTTGTACATTTAGGTTATGATCTAATTTTACCATTTTAATGAAAAGAATAACGCGTTGGCTTCTATATATTATTATTTCAGGTATAGTCCCCATTTCTCTACAAGCGCAGATCAAACTTCATCGTTTGCCCGACAGTGTATATTTGGAAAAGTTTGATGACTGGTTTGTAATCAAACCTTCTATCGTTAATACATCTGAAGCATTGATTGCTAAAACGGGCAATTACAATATTGTATTGGAACCCAACACCAATGAAATTGTACGTACGTATTTCAATTATCAGTTTATATCATTTTACATAGATTATGTTCCACATTCCTTATTAACCAATACTGACGATGTGCAAAAAGGAAGTACCAAAATCTCTACTCTGGGGGGTAGTATCAATACACGTCACTGGTTTGCTGACTTTAACTTCTCACACACTAAGGGCTATTACGTTCAAAACACCAAAGACTTTAGAGCAGATTGGCGTGATTCAGATCCGTATCTTCAGGTACCAGACTTGCATGTTACCAGTTATGACGCAACGATAGGTTACAATACCAATTCGCATTTATCTCTTCCCGCATCAGTTTCACAAACAGAACGACAGCTTAAAAGTGCCGGTGCTTTTTTACCGAAGACCGTATTTCGTTATTATATTGTAGATGACAGGACACCTACCGCTAATTCAAATGAAAAGTCAAAAAACATTCAAGCACTATTTGGCGCTGGTTATCAATACACCTTTGTGTTAAAAAGCTCAGTTTATCTGGTAGGTGCGTTTACCCCCGCCTTTGGATATATACATACCAGTGTCCAAAATAAAAGCGCATCTGGCGTTTACAGATTTACCCAACGTGGGCCGATTTATCAGTGGGATGGTAAATTTGGCTTAGGCTACAATAGTCACCGTTTTTTTGCCGGGACTTACTTAACAGCCGTATCTGCCAAATACTCGCAAGGACTTACCTCAGCGGAAAACGGAAATGCAAACCTCTTCTTCCAGCTATTCGTAGGTTTCAGAATCAAAGCGCCTAAATTCATAAGCAATAGCTACAACAAAATTTTTAAGTGATGACTAAAAAACTACACCTTACACTTGTATTTATATTCACGAACTTGTTTTGCTGGGCACAAATGTCAACCGACACCACCTTTGTACCGAAAAAACGTTTTGGCAGGGCTGTAACAGAACTGTTTGTTGTGCAATTAATTCCCTGGAGTTATAACAAATTTGTAACGAAAGCAGATTTTGCCACTTTGGACATAAAAAGTATAGGCAACAACCTCAACCCAAAAAACTGGGAATGGGATGACAACAGCTTTAAAACAAACCAGTTTGGCCACCCCTATCATGGCAACTTATATTACAGTTCTTTTCGTACTAACGGACATAAGTTTTGGCAATCTGTGCCTGCTGCTTTTGCTGGAAGTTTCTTGTGGGAAGTAGCTGCAGAAAGAAACAAATTTGCACCCAATGATTTTATAAATACGAGCTTAGGAGGAATTACATTGGGCGAAATGACCTACCGCTTATCCAGGAAAATTGTGAATAACAGATCAAGAGGGGCCAAAAGGCAAGTCCAGGAGGTTTTCGGGTTGCTGGTAAACCCCTTAAATGGAATGAATCGTTTGATCAATGGAGAATGGGGTAGAATTCATGGCCTAGTTGATACGGCGAATAAACTTACAGCTTATTTAAATATTGGTTCCCGGCATTTTAACGTAAAGACTTACCAGGAAAATCTTAGGGGAAAGGCAGAGATCTATCTTCGCTTACGACTTTTATATGGAGAAAAATTTAAAGAAACCAATTCGCCCTTCGACCATTTTTCTGCGATAATTGAAATGGGTGGCGGCGACTCAACTTATGTCAACAATTTGCAGGTTAGCGGGGCTCTTAAAACCTGGCCGATGGAGGTTGAAGGGAGTGCAAAACACCTTTACACCATAACAATGAACTATGACTTCATTAAAAATAATGCCTTTCAGTATGGAGGACAGAGTTTCAGTTTTAAATTGATTTCTAACTGGAATCCAAATAGAAAAGTAAGGTTTACCAGTGAAATTGGCAGCGGTGTAATTGCATTAGGTGCGGTTCCAGATAAATATATGTTTTACGGTGAAGGAAGAAATTATGACTACTGTGCAGGGCTGAGCGTTACTGCAGCAGGCTCCATGATCATTAACAACCGGTTTGAAACGGAACTCAATTACCGGGGCAGTAGGTTTCAAACCATTAATGGGAATCCATCATCTTATATATTGAATACGCTATCCGCTGATTTGCGTGGATACTTGTCTGAACGTTTTTCTTTAGCTGCGGGTGCCGGTCAGTATACCTTAAACGGTTTTTTTAAAGGCTTTGAAAATGTAGCCGAAATTTACCCTTTTGCCCGCTTCTCAATTGGTTACAAACTATAACATGCCTTTATGAAAAAATTTACAATCTTCTGCATATTGTGCACTGTCGGAATGATAGTTTTCTGCAGTAAATCTTTTGGTCAAACTTCAGATTCGACCAGAAAAGACACGGCTGTAGCTAAAGATAACTTTGTGACAAAAATGCAGCGCTTTGCCCAAATATCAGCTAAAAAAAGTGCTGAGGAATTTAATGCGGATAAAGCTGTTATGGCGCAGGGAAGGATTCTGGAAGAGGTAAAAAAGGTGATGCAAAAAGCGAAAAGCTATTTAAAAACTGCGGCTGACACCACTGGTGCAAAAACTGAACTTGCCCAAATAGAGAAAGATTACAATGCTGCTGTAGATGGTGTGATGATCAATAAGGGAACCGCTCAAACTTTTAGAAACCTTACCGCTACCGCTAAAATACTCTCCGAACTTCTCAATAAGTCACTAGCCAGAAAAGCAAAGCTAGATATTCAGCAGCAAAGTATGACCGGCTTTCGCTATCAACTAGATTCGCTAACAAGTTTGCCTGAGCTATTTAAGTTTCCTACAGATTCAGCAGAACTTTACAAATACCTTCAACAATTAAAAGTCGTTGCTATTGAAATTAGCCCAATAGACAGCGCATTAAAGATTTCCAGCAAAAGTGTGCAGTTGCTTTTAAACCAGGTGAATGTAAGAGCCTTTACGCTACAGGCAACCCTGGATGAAATTTCGCATTATCAGGCGGAGATGGGCACCAATATGTTTAACCGTGAGTTCGCCAACATTTGGGAAGAAGCAGGTTCTTACAGACCATTTAGAGAGATTCTTGAACAAGGAAAAACAAAGGGTCTGCTTACGCTGGTCTTTTATGTTCAGAACAACATCGGAAAACTCATCGTACTGGTCCTGCTGATCCTCGCATCGTTCACTTATCTGCGCTCTTTAAAGAAGATATACATTGAAAATAACATGATAAGCGGCGATTATGAAGGCCAGCTCGTATTGAGGTATCCTTTGGCTTCTGCTGTGCTCATCGTCATTAGTATCTTTCAATTTATTTTCTTTTCACCACCTTTTATTTTAAATATAATCTTTTGGGTCTTGTGTTGCTTGAGTCTCACCATTATGTTTAGACGCTTTATAGTCAAATATTGGATGAATGTATGGCTTAGTATGGTGGCTCTCTTTCTGATGGCTGCGCTGGATAATTTGGTCCTGCAGGCATCACGCACTGAACGCTGGATCATGCTGTTTTTAGCAATTTCAGGCGTCATAGCTGGTATCTATGTCTTAACAAAAGGGCGTCGGGAGGAGTTAAGGGAGAAACTCATCCTGATTGCGATAAGCCTAATGGTAGCAATTGAGTTCAGCTCCGCAATATGTAATATTTTTGGACGGTATAACCTTGCAAAAGCCCTGCTCATTAGTGGTTATTTAAATGTAGTAGTGGCTATTTTATTTTTATGGACCATCAGACTTATCAACGAAGGATTGTTTCTGGCGTTTAATATATATACCAAACAAGAGCTAAAACTATTTTACCTGAATTTTGCCAAAGTTGGTAAAACCGCACCTTTATATTTTTACGTCTTACTCATTACTGGTTGGATTATCTTGTTTGGAAGGAACTTTGCGGGCTTCGATTATATAGCAGGCCCCTTACGTGAGTTTTTTAATGCGGACAGAACCATTGGCAGTTATACGTTCAGCATTAATGGATTGCTGTTGTTTTTCGTTATCATGAGCATTGCGGTAGTAATCTCCAAAATAGTTTCTTTCTTTGCTTCTGACAGACACCTTACACATACCAAAGAAGAAAAAAATATCGCTCAGGGAATTGGAAGCTGGCTTTTATTGGTCCGCATCACCATCTTAAGTATTGGCTTGTTTCTAGCAGTTGCCGCAGCTGGAATTCCGCTCGACCGCATTACCATCGTACTGGGCGCACTTGGTGTAGGTATAGGATTTGGTTTACAGGCATTGGTCAACAATCTTGTCAGCGGGCTAATCATCGCTTTTGAGAAACCAGTAAACGTAGGTGACGTTGTGGAGGTAGATGGCCAGGGGGGCACTGTAAAATCAATTGGTTTTAGAAGCAGTGTAGTGTCAACGTATGACGGCGCAGATGTTATAATGCCAAATGGCGACTTGTTAAATTCTCATCTTACAAACTGGTCGCTCGGTGGCAACAGAAGAAGATCCACGCTTTTGATTGGTGTTTCCTACGATTCCGATCTGGAACAAGCTAAAAAGATATTATCGGACATCCTGGCTGCTGAACATAGGCTAACCACAAATCCTGCACCTATTGTGCAATATGAACAGTTTAACGACAGCTCCATCGACGTCAGAATATTTTTCTGGGCTAAAAGTATGCGCGATTCCCCTGCAGTAAAAAGCGATCTGATTATGGCAATTAATGCGGCTTTTAAATTGAATAAAATCTCTATACCGTTTCCGCAACATGACGTACATTTACCTAACTTAACTACAAAAACTGATATCGGGCAATAGTTTTACTGTGCATCCTCGAACATTTCGACTTTACCTGTTTTCATATCGTAAACAGCACCAACGATTAATATTTCCTTTTTAGCTTCCATCTCCTTTAGGATTGGACTTTTTCTGCGAATTTCGGCGATTCCCAGCTTAACGTTGTTTTCACAAACTGCTTCAACAAATTTTGGATTTGAGGATACTGCTTCTCCTTGAAAAGTCATCCTCGCAACGCCAACAGCTGGTTTAATCTTATTGAGCAACTTCGTAATGTTTCCCAACTCTACGCCGTCAATGGATGATTTTATGGCGCCACAATATTCATGGCCCAGAACAAGTACTAATTTTGCCCCAGACACTTTACAGGCATATTCCATACTTCCCAAAATATCGTCATTTATAATATTCCCAGCAACTCTCACTACAAAAAGGTTACCTATTCCGCTGTGAAATATGTCTTCAACTGGAACTCTTGAATCCAAGCATGAAAGTATAACTGCCTTTGGATATTGCCCCAAGGAGGCCTTTCTCACTCTTTCGGTAGTATTTCGAATGGTGAGATTATCTTCGGTAAAATCCTGATTACCTTTCTTTAACCTTGAAAGCACATCGGTAGGTTTAAGTTTATCTTGTTGTTCTTTGGTTAAAATATCAGTCTTCAAAATATCTTCGGTGTCGATCATCACCGTATCATTACCTGTATTAAATTCGTGTTCCTTTAAAGCACTTTTTTGTTTGCAAGCTCCGAGCCCTACAAGGGAGACCACAAAAATAACAAAACAGAAAAACCTCATAACAATAATTTACAAATGCAAAAATCCAACAACCTTATTCCTATAACAAATATAAATTATTGCCTCTACAAACAAGAAAGTAAAAACCTACAACATCTTTAGCAATTCATAAACTTCAATGTTTTGTTTAATAATCGTGCCTGACTGATCAACTAAAAATGTTGAAGGCAAAGATTTGACCTTAAAGTCCAAAACTGCCTTTGATTTCATGGACTTAGAAACGAGCTGGATCCAGGGAATCTGATCAGACAAAACTGCTTTTTTCCAGGCACCTTCGTCTTCGTCAACAGAAATGGAGACAACCGCTATGCCTTTACTTTTTAAAGCTGCATAATGTGGCGTAATACTTCTGTTAACCGCCCGGCATGGTGTACACCAGGAGGCCCAAAAATCTATTAACACATACTTGTTTTTTTTAAGCAGCATCTCAAGTGAGATAGAATCTCCTTCTATAGACGGCAACAAAAAAGACGGTGCCTTAGTTCCGGTAAGCAAATTGGCTTTGAATCCCCGTATTTTAGCCTCAATCTCCTCAGAGATTTTATTGCTGTTCCGACTTGGGTAAAAGCAATCTTTAAGCATTTCTAATTGTTTTAGATCAAGTATATTGATATTATAATGCGCATACCAATGTCCAAGAATAGTATTAGCATTAACTTTAATAAAATCGGCTTTCCTGGAATGGACTTTTTCTGCTAAATCCCTGCTCTCTGCTTCTGCAATAAGCTTGTCTTCAAGGCTGCTTGCTTTCTGATAATTAGCACCAACTTTACTCCATTCTTGTTCTAAGGGCTTTATCTCGTCAAGGAAATTTTCCAGTCGAACCTGAAGTGGCCCGGCATCAAAACTTACAGCTAAGTGCGCTGTTACGTCTATCTTGCTGGCTCCTTTTTCCAGAATAAACGTTTTGCTCAAATATGGCTTTCTGAGTTCCAAAGTGAATACAGCTGGTAATGGTTCTGCAATACTCAATTGAACTTGCCCAGAATCATCCAAAACACCCGTGTCAATTAGCGTCCTAAAGGGCCATTCTCTGTACAACTTTAATTTTGTTCCAACCGGATGTGCAGCCGAGTTAATGGTAAGGTGTTTGAGGGTAGCATCGGGCAATTGTGCACTAGATTGCAAACTGAATAAAAGTGCGGCTGCGATCACCACAACCAACAAGAAAGATTTTGTATATAACATGATTACTCATCTGGGATTAGGAAGAATGGATGGATTTAGGTCTATAATTTTTGGTGCAATTTGCAATACATATCGATTGCTATTTGGTTCTAAAGTGTAGGTATCACCAGCAACTGTGCGGCTAAGGGTTTTCTTAAACCGGTCGTCGCGGTTTAATCTCTTTAGTTCAAACCAACGGATCCCGCGAAAAAGTAACTCTCTGCGACGTTCAGCTAATACTTGTGCCAGTGCATCCTCCGCAGATGACGCAGCTAAAGCAACGTAGTCCGCAGGCTTAAATCTTTTTATTCTTAGCGTATTTAGTACAGCAACAGCACCATCCTTATCACCTGACCTTGCCAAACACTCCGCTTTGATCAACATCATTTCTGGCACCCCAATGCTAAAATTAGGTGTATTACCCAAGTAATCAGGGTTTGGACTGGTGCTCGGCAAACCTGTTGAAAGTACCCGCGTAAAATTAAATACATAACGCAGGTCGTTTTCTTTTAGAATAGCCAACAGGTCAGAACTTGCCATAAAGCGCACAAATATTCCAGGATTTGCGGCCGACTTAAAAAAGATATTTTCTACATTATTTTGAATCAACGGCATATCCGGAATTGTTGCCGCGCTTGGCTTAAGTGGATTGCTAAACTTTAACACATTCCAATCAAATAAGGTACTCTTTTTTGCCAAAACCTCATTTGCGTATTTTAATGCATTTGTATAATCCCCTTTAAATAAGTAAACCCTTGCCAATAGCGCCGTAGAAGCTAACTTACCCGGATGAATGTAATTTCGCCCTTCATCCGGAAAATCCGGAATCGAAATGGCGGTTTGCAAATCGTTTATCACCTGTTCATATACTTCCTGTACAGTGGCACGTTTAGCCTTTGCCTCCAGGTCTGCCCTGGTCATGATTGGCACAGACAAATCTGTTGAAGCCCTAGCAGCCAGGTAATCTTTTCCGTACAAATTGGCCAACGTAAATTGATAATAAGCCCGTTGGGTAAGCGCCTCGGCTTTAAGCCGGTTCCTAACCTGGTCTGTTCCCTGAGTGGCACTTGAAAGATTATCAAGTACCAGGTTGCATACGTAAATGTAATTATATGGGGAATTCCATTCAGCATCATCCTCTGTAGACAAAAGAAGCTCCTTTTGCCAGGTATAGGACTTGGATTGCCTGTTAGCATTGGCTGTGGTAATGGAGCTAAACAAGACGTCATCCGTCATGAATTCTGGATAGATGTAACCCGACTGGCTTAGCAAAATATCGTTTAGGAATTCTTCAAAGTCTGCCAGTGTTTTAGGAACAACTTTTCCTTTAATGGGTGTTGCATCCAAATATTTTTTACAGCTGCCAAAACTTGCAATAACAAGAGCAGCAATAATCATAAGTTTAATTTTATTGAACATAAAATTCATTTTAAATGATGATAAATTAAAAACCTGCACGCAGGCTTATGGTTGTAATTTTGGGTGCTGGCAGATAATAAGCGCCAGTTTGTGGATCAATAGCTTCTGGATCTATTCCATATTTATTTTTTGTCCAGAGTGCGACGTTATTCATCTGCATAGAAAGGGACAAACTCTTGACAGGCGTTTTTTCTAACACGCTGCCTGGAATTTTATATCCAAGCTGTACTTCGCGCAAGCGCACAAAATTGCTGCTTTCAACGCTATTACTAGAATACATGGCCGCACGATCGCGTCCGTCATAGGATAATGTTGGTGAAGACTGGAAAGCTGGAATATCTGTATTCGCTTCATCACCTGCTGCTTTCCAACGGTTTGCCACCTGATAATTAATCACCGGGCTCCAGTTGTAGCCGTTCATGGTAGGCATTTCACGTCGGAATACGCCTCCAAAATTGTAAATCAGGATCGCACTCGCAAAAGCACCTTTATAATTAAAAATATTCGTAAAGCCACCCGTATATTTAGGCCTGTAGGAACCGCTGTTGATCAATGAACCTAAAACGGGCACCAATACCTTATTGCCATTTCCATCGTAAACTTGCGGATCGCCCTGACTGCTTAAACCTGCCCACTGGTAGCTCCATAGACTTTCTCTTTGATTTCCTGCTACGTAATATGGAACGGTTCCTGTTACGCGTCCAGTCACGGGGTTGCTTTCTGCGATTCTATTTTCAGTGATCTTATTGGTGTTGTATGCAAAATTTAAAGTACTTGTCCAGGAAAAGCCTCCCCCCTTTAACACCATGCCGGTAAAGGCCGTTTCTAACCCTGTATTTATCATACGGGCTCCATTTACCTTTGTTGAAGTAAATCCTATAGTGGGGTCTAACAATTGTGTACCCAACAAATCATAACCATGCTTTTTATACAAATCCACACTCAACTGAAACCTATTGCTCAAAAATGCGATGTCTGTTCCCATATTATACGTCTTTGTCCTTTCCCATCTTAACATTGGGTTATAAGGATTATCAGTACTAATTCTTGCACGGTAATCTGAAGTAGCTGTTTGAAAAGCCCTGGTAGCAACCAGCAATGGTGTGGTCGAAGGATCGTAGTTCCCGGTCAAGCCTACTGTGGCCCTAAGTTTTAACAAATTAATAAAATCAACTTGGAAAAACTTTTCTTTAGTAATGTCCCAGGATGCGCCTAAAGACCATAAAGGTGTTCGTCTATATTTTGGATCTACGCCAAACAGATTAGACTCATCAAAACGTAAACTGGCCTGTAAAGTATATTTGTCATCGTAAGTATATGTACCTGTAGCATAAGAAGACACTTCCCTCGTATTTTTATAACTAAATTGATCATACTGCGCAACGTCATATATTCTACTAGATCCACTTTGACCAATTACACCATTTAGAAGCACAACCTGGTTAATTGGGGACCAGGATTGCAGGTCGTCTATATAATTGAACTTACGATTTGTAAGGCCATTAGTTAAGTACTGTTTAACCTCTGCACCAGCACTAAAATTAAGGAAGTGTTTACTGCCAAACAAATTAGAATAATTGAATTGCGACCTCAGCGATGTATTGTCATTTGTAGTTTCTGCAATATCCAGGTAATTACCTTTTGGAAGGTTAAAAAATGCTTTTCCGTTTGCATCCAGGCTGGCATATTGATTTAACAAGGACCTCGCTGTATAGGAATTTTCGTTCAGCAATTTATGATTGGATATTTTCATCTTATCGTATAGAAAATAAGTATTAAAGGTGAGGCCTTTAGCCAGCGTGGCCTCTAATCCCAGTTTTGCCCTTAAACCAAAGGTGCTACTTTCATTATCTGCCAGCCTTGCATCCTGTAATAAATTCATGCCGTTGTCGTAATAGCCCTTGGCCATTAAGGTTGAATTGGTATTTCTGTTGAAGGAATTGTAACTGTACACATAATTTCCGGCAGCATCCACCTGCATTTGATAGGGGGCAAGCCCATAAAGTTGCGACCTTAAATCTGTTCCAATATTTTGATTATTGAAAACGGCATTGATGTCTCCAACCATATGCAACCAGCGTGTTATTTCGTAATCGTTACGCATGTTCACCTGTATGTTACTTGACTCATCTCCTATAAAGTTCGATTTACTATTGTCGTAAGAGCCGGAAAACACAAACCGGTATTTAACCGCCCCACCGGCAAGCGACAAATAATAATTTTGCCGTACGCCAATACGCATTAAAAGATCTTTGTTTTGCTGAAGGTTAGACAAACCTGAAAGAGAGTCTTGACGTTGTTTAAGGACATTGTTCGTAATCAACCCCTGTTCGTTTTGCATGATGTAATCAAAAGAAGGAGAAAATCCACTGGTACCAGTTTGAAAAAAAGAGGAGTTGAAATACCCTTTTTTAAAGATTTCGTTATCTACGCTGATCATGTCGGCAGAACTGGCCTTTCTAAGCGCTCCAAAATCATTTTTCTGTGTAAAATATAAGTTCGTAGAAAAGTCTATTTTTAAATCACCCTGTTTACCACGTTTGGTGGTAATCACGATCACTCCATTTGCTGCCCTTGCTCCCCAGATGGCTGAAGCCGCAGCATCTTTCAGTACATCAATTTTCTCTACATCATTAAAATTATCTGGCAGCTGGTTTACTGGAAAACCATCTACAATAATTAAAGGTGTATTTCGCTCACTCTGAATAGCACTTCCTCCCCTCACTTGGATGTCTGAACCAACCTGTGTTCTTGTGCCGCTTACTGATCGGAACCCATTGTAAACAGATAGACCAGGAATTGATCCTTCTAAGATGCGGTCAAGCGTTTGACTGCTCCTACGCTCAATATCTGCCGAAGAAATGGTAGCATAACTACCGGTGGCATTTTTTTTAGCCAGGGTCTGATACCCATTTGATACCACAGTCACCTCGTCTAAAGTATTGGCATCTTCAATCAAATTGACACTCACAACTGCATTGCCGCTCACCTCAATTTCGCTACTTTGATAACCTATGTAACTGATCAGGAGTTTGGGTGCTACTGAAGTGGTATTGATCCTAAAGTTGCCCTGATTGTCGGTGATTGCAGAGTTGCTGGTACCTTGTTCACGGATGGTGATGCCCGCAACATAAACGATGTGGCTAATCTCAGCTAATCCGGCACGTCCTTTAACTTCCTTTAAGTTTTTGGTTGGGATATTACCGGACGGAAGTGGCACTGCTTTTTTACTGACAGCAATCATATTTCCGGATGCTTTGAATAAGAATCCGTAGTTGTCGCTTAAATAAGCAAGGATTTCATTCAATGTACGCTGCTTAGCGGGCATGCTAACTTTTTCCTTTTTATCTATCACTCCTGAAGAATAATAAAATCTTGAATTAAATTCCTTCTCCAGCTTAGTGAAGGCTGTTGAAATAGGTTCCTGATCAAATAGAATTTGCTTTTTGACCTGGCCGGATGTGTTTAAGGAAAATACGGAAACCAGACAAATCAGCAGAAGTCTCCTGCTTATGGTATTATAAAAACGTGAAATCCGTTCTGGGTTGTTAAAAATCATAAAATTTTTGGTTGGCTTAGTAAATTGTTATGTGGTTTTTATCGATAAATTTGAATTTTTTGTTGATGGAAAAACACAGCATTTCCATTACAGACTGAAGAGAATCGTGTTTAAATTTCCCATTGAAAGTGTCTTTTACAACAGCACCATTCTCAACGGTAATCGATACATTATAATAAATTTCCAGTTGTAGAAGCACCTCCTTAATTGGTGCATTTTGGAAAATAACCTCCTGAACTTTCCATCTGTTCAAGTCTACATCAGAGAACCTCCTATTCATTGGACGGAACACATCATTGCCGAGGCTTATGCTTTCATTTGGGTTTAAAGTTGTGATCAGGCTCCAGGAACGTCCATTTTTCTTTTCAATGGAAACTTTACCTTCCTCTAATTCTACTTTAAGTTTTCTAAGGATGTTGTTTGCCTGCAACCTAAATGCAGTACCTAGCGCTGTGGTTACATATTGTCCAGTATAAACCTTAAATGGATGAGCTTTATCTTTGGCTACTTTGAAATAAGCAGTACCAGATAAATATAGCTTTCTGTCAGACTTCCCAAAGGTTGGATCAACAATTAATTTAGCGCCTTTATCCAGGATAACAAAACTACCATCCCATAAATTAACAGATTTGCGCTCCTTAGCCCCGGCCTGAAAAAAGTATCTGTGTACAGAGAATTTAGCCAGTTCTGGTGTGCTGACATGGTATTGTGATGGATAAAACATAAAAATGGCAGCGGCTACGATCAACAAAACTGCCGCTGCGGCGGCAATAGATCTTCCTATACTAATGCGGAGCCTTCTTCTGCCAGAGGCTAACTGTGTACGCAATTTGGAAACGGCTTGTGGTTTTAACTTTTCTGCCATGAGCAACAATTGCAGATCATTAATAAGACCTGTTGCTTCTTCTATGAAATGTAATTTATCTGGATGCTTAGCTGCATAATCTGTCCAGAAGTCAACATCTTGCTTATTTACCTTAAGACAGTAATTGATGAAAGATTGATTTTCAAGGAAATCTTCAGTAGAATTAAACTCCATAATGGCTTGCTCTTTTTTATACAGAGAACAAACCCTATTGAATTTACCACAGCCACAAAAATTTTTTTTCATTTATTTCCGCACGCAACCTACTCATGCCTCGATGGAGTAAATTATAGGTAGTGCGGAGTGTAGTATTTTTTAAATCTGCGATCTCCTGTAAAGACTTGTTCTGCAGAAACCGGAGCTCCACAACCTCCCTCTGCGCAGGGCTAAGTAAGGTTAAGGCCTTCTCCAGCCGGGAAAATTGTTCGGTTATTGCTTCAGCTTCCAACAATTCCGATTCGTCCATTTCTGGCGAATCAACCAATTCAGAAGTAGATTCAAATTTTTTAGACCTATTCCATTGATAAATCAATTGCCGACGGAAAGAGGTTAAAAGATAGGCTTTAACATTAATGTCCAGAGAGAGCTTAGTTCTACGCTCCCATATGTAAATAAAAAAATCGTGAAGTTGATCCTTAACAAATTCGTGTTCGCCTCCAAGCCATTTACAACCCCAGACAAAAAATGTATTGTAATATTTTTCGTATAGCTCAATAAATGATTGTTCGTTCCCGGCACAAAATAACCTCCAAAGTTCAGATTCGGTTTGACTTGTTTTCATCTATAGGTTGTTATCCGGGAGATACTACTGTAATTGTGATTTCTCACTAAATTATTTACATCTTTTTATAGTTGGAGTATTCGGAAATGGTCTCCATTGGCGAAAGCTGTCCCAGAAATTTAACCATTAGATTTAGATCTTCGCTTATCGGGAAATAGCGTTGCTGATTGTCATCATACTGGTACTTAACAACAAGATCCAGTTTTTCTGCATTGAAAATTTTAATTTTTAAAGGTTTCTCGTTTAGAGACTGCAGTTTTTCCAGTCTTTTGGTTTTAATGTTGATGGTCATATAAAGTCTGCAATCCTTCATAAAGGAAGCATCAGCAGTAAGCGAAGCCGGATCTTGCTTGTAGCTAATAACCAACAGATCCTTCGTTTCCTGATCTATCCTGTAAGTTTGATTATCCGTTTTAACCAGGGTGGGAGATTTCCCATGATTTTTGAGAAAGGTCTTTACATCCCCTGCGCTTGGTGCTTTGCCTTTTACAGAGATCACCGTCCAGTGCTGATTTTCTGGCTTTGAAGGATCAAATTTAGCCACGGTCACTGTTTCCTTGTTTCCGGCTATCGTGGTATATTTATAATCGAAGCTATAGTTTTCCGGACGCGCTTTGGCTTTGGGGCTTAAAATAGACGTATCGATACCATATTTACTAAAGGCTGCAAGTACAACAGATTTTTGAGCAAATGCCGTAAATATGAATAGATTAAAAACGCTTAGTAAAATGACCTTTTTCATGATTTTTCTGATAAAATTATATTTTTTTTTGAATTTTATCAATAAACAGTAACTTTAAATTAAACAAAGCAATCTATATTATGAAACTAAAAATCCTATTCGGCTTAATCCTTACAACTTGTGCCATTTTCTTATTAACCGCGTTTAAACCCCAGGAGACAGGAAAAATTTGTTTCATCCGCTCCACTAATAGTATTGGTTCTATGGTAGCTTACAAAGTTTATATTGATGATGAATTGGTATGTAACCTAAAGAACAAAAGATATTCTACTCATAATGTTACACCTGGCGAACATACTGTTTCTGTACAAAACACAGGATTGAGCAGCCATAAAAAATCAAGACCTTTAAAAATCACGGTAGCTGCTGACAAAACGAACTATCTCGTTGTTGTAAACGCATCTGATGTATATTTACAGGAATCTGTTGAATCTTCTGCACAGGAATTATTAAAAAGAGTGGCTGCTACCGCCAAATGCCTCCCTTCCGAAGATAAGAAGTAAGCTGTTTAACCTTTGCGTACTTTGCTAACATGCCGGCAGCTTCTAAAGCTGCACAGATTATTTCAAGTATGAGGACCTTAAGAATATTTATAGTCGTAATGTTCTGCGCTACCTGCGCATTCGGCCAAATACCAACCAGAACAACAGCTAATTTGATAGATAGTATAAATTCGGCCTGGCCATCTATTAAGTTATTAAGCGAAACTGCTACAAATGCGGTGAATATACTGCCAGCAACCCCAGCTGATTCGCGACGTGTAATTACTCAATTACAACAGAGTACCCAATCAGCAATCGGGGCCGTTGTATACTATACAGGTGGAATACTCATTGACAACGGCTGGATTAGAATCCTGGGATCTGGGCATAGTGCGATGAAGCGAAACTTAACCCAATGGAATAACAATAAGACTACTGGAAAAAAATTAACGCTCATAGCAGACGATGCACTTGGCGGAATTTATGTCCTCAATGATGGGGGAATCCCGACCGATTCCGGAAAGGTTCATTATTGCTCACCCAAAGACCTAATTTACAAATCCTTAGAGACTGATTACGAAGGCTTTCTGAAGTTTTGTTTTGCTGGCGACCTTGATAAATTCTACAAAGGTTTAAGATGGAAAACCTGGCGACAAGATGTACAAAAGCTGAGTGCGGATGAAGTATATCTTTTCCTACCATTCTTATGGAAGCCTCAGGGAGGAAACATTGAAAAAGACATCAAAAAAACAATTCCGGTAGAACAGAAATATTTTCTGCTGCTACAGGAAATAGAAAGAAAAAAGGCTTTAAAAAAAGTTAATTAACTATTTAAAGGCATTGTATAATGATTATGTATCATTTCATAAGTTAATATTGATCCGGGCTTTAAACAATTTTCAAGGGTATGCGTATCATAATAGGTGCCTCCGTATAATCCTTCACCAAAAGAATAAAAGACTACTGTAGTAACTGATGCATGAGGTTTAACTAACTCCACGAGCGCTTTAATTGGTATACCTCCACATTCCGCAATACCAGACCATCCCTGTATGCAATGGTGCATCGTGATATTTTCTTCCTTATTCAGTGCACGAAGATCGTCAACTGACAATTCAACAGGATTTTCAACCAGTCCACCTACTTTTAGCTTATAGTCTTTAAATCTGTTATCAGACAGCGCCTTCCATTCTTCAGACACACTAAAAAAAACAAAAAGTAGCCATTACACGTTTGTAAAACAACTATGGATAGGAGACGATTCATTTCACAAACTTCGCTGGCATCACTCGGAATGGCATTTCTGCCAGGAATAGTAACCGATGTTTCAGCAATTTCAATTTCAGATACTATGAATAATTTCGAAAATGCGAAGTCGCACAAACGCTTCCGGCCTAAATACAAATCTGGCTTTGGCGGTGTGGCAATAGGTAATGGCTTTCATGAAAATCCAAATATAGAATGCTTGCAGGCGGTAGAAGCTGCCTGGAATGCGGGTGTAAGATATTATGACACCTCACCATGGTACGGATTAGGCACTAGCGAAAGAAGATTGGGATTGTTCCTTAAAGATAAGCCTGCTGACGAATATACCTTATCAACTAAGGTGGGCAGAATTCTTGACCCTAAGGAAAACTTTGATGTAACCCAAGCTATCTGGAAAGGAAAGATGAACTTTGGTTATAAATATGATTATACGGCCTCGGGCGTGCGCCGCAGTGTGGAGGACAGTTTACAGCGACTGGGCGTATCCTCGATTGACATCGTTTATATCCACGATTTGTCGCCAGATAATGGGGATATGAAGCAGGATTGGCTAAAATATTTTGAGATTGCGCAGAAAGGTGCCATGCCAGAATTAACTAAAATGAGGGAAGAGGGCTTGATAAAAGCATGGGGATTTGGCGTTAATACTGTAGAACCCATATTAAAAGCGATGGAAGTTGCAGATCCTGACATATTTCTTTCCGCATGTCAGTATTCATTAATTCATCATGTAGATGACCTGAATAAAGTGTTTCCTAAAGCAGCAGAAAAAGACATCTCAATTGTAGTTGGCGCTCCACTATGTGCGGGCTTTCTATCGGGAAAAGACCGTTACCTTTACGGAGGTGATTTTCCAACCGGTGTTAAAGAAAAACTGGCTGCACTAAAAAAAGTAGCAGACAGGCATAAGGTAGATCTGCGAACGGCGGCCTTGCAATTTTGTGCAGCACCGGATGTTGTATCCGGAGTTATTCCTGGAGCTCATACCGTAGAGCAGGCAACAGAAAATGCCGCTTCTTTTTCCACTGTTATACCGGCTGACTTCTGGGCGGAACTTAAAAAAGAAAAGTTGATTGCGGCAAATGCGCCTATTCCGAAAACCTAAGGATGTTACTTAGTATTGCAAAGATCAATCTATTAGACTAGAGTGCATTGCTTAAAAGTTTTTTCAAGGTATCCGAGTATTTGTTTTAATTTACCCGAAATTTTAAAAAGATGTCCCACACACCTTCTTCAGACAGATATTCCAATATGCTTTATCGCCGATGCGGTAAAAGCGGCCTTAAACTTTCGGCTTTATCACTTGGTCTTTGGCATAACTTCGGAGATGTAGACTTGATGCAAAACTATCGATCCATCCTACATACCGCTTTTGATCAGGGTATCACTCATTTTGACTTAGCGAATAACTATGGGCCACCTCCAGGTTCCGCGGAGATCAATTTCGGTCGGATCCTAAAGGAAGATTTTTCAGGCTATCGCGACGAGTTGATCATTTCAACTAAAGCGGGATACCACATGTGGGATGGGCCATATGGGGAATGGGGTTCAAAAAAGAATTTGGTTGCCAGCATCAATCAAAGCTTAAAACGCATGGGACTAGATTATGTTGATATATTTTATCATCACCGTCCAGATCCTGAAACACCACTGGAAGAAACCATGGCGGCGCTTGACCTCATTGTTAGACAGGGTAAGGCATTATACGTGGGCATCTCCAACTACAAACCAAAAGAAGCGGCTGAAGCTTTCAAGATATTAAGAGATCTGGGAACGCCATGCTTAATCCACCAACCCAAATATTCGATGTTTGAGCGTTGGGTAGAAAATGAAGGTTTATTAGACGTATTAGAGCGTAACGGCGTTGGCTGCATTCCCTTTTCTCCACTTGCACAGGGTTTGTTGACCGACAAATATTTAGCTGGCGTGCCTTCAGATTCCAGGGTGGCCAAAGGAGTTGGTTTTTTAACAGAAAATAACATCACCGAGCAACGTTTGCAGCAAATTAAAGCACTAAATAACCTTGCATTAGCCCGCGGACAGAGCCTGGCACAAATGGCATTGTCCTGGTTGCTAAAAGACGAAAGGGTTACTTCGGTTCTCATTGGTGCCAGTAAACCAGCACAGTTAATGGACTCCTTAAGATGTTTGGACAATTATGTATTCAGTACAGAAGAGTTGCAAAAAATTGAAGAAATACTCGGTTGATTAACCAATAAAACCCTACTTCCGTAAATACTTTGATAACGATTTAAGAGTGCATTAGCGTATTGATGTTTTGCAGTACCCGCAACGCCTCCTTTACCTCCAATTGCTCTTTCAGCTAATGTTGCAGACTTCTGAACTAACTGTGGATTTGTAAGTCCCCCCTTAGCGGCAACTACATTTATTCAAAGGCCGGATAATTAAGAGGATACTCTTTCCCTTTTACAAGTTCTAAAATTCCGTGGATTAAATACGAGTCCAATAAAACTATTCCTCTTTTCCTCCTCTAATTTTCCGACCTGAGTAAAGTCTTTATCAGTTATATGCCAAATATACCAATTATCGGATTTTTGATTGGCTCGTCTCCGACTTTTCGAGCATAATCATTTGTACTTCGAAATAATATATTTTCAGGATATCCAATATTTAAGCTATTCCCAACCTTTGTCCACAAATTAATTTTAAACCAAAATCTGTAGCGCAATGAGCATAAAACAAGACATTGTTATTTATTATTTCTTCCATATTGGGACTATCTCCAATTGAATAAATTCGGCTAAAACATCTGACAACGTCACTATTCAACTGCAATAAGTCAAATGCGATTAACTGCATATACCTTTTTTCTGTTTCTTTTATAGGCACAGAAAATATATCTCCTATTTTTGTTTTTAGTTTTTTTGCCATACATTATTCTTTAAGGCGTAATTCCAAAAAGAGGCCATTTGGATGGTGCAATAGAATTAATTTTATTATATAAATTAGGTAAGCCATACTAGTTTATTAGGTTTTGCTCCATTACTCTTGCCTGCTCTTTTGTAAGATTTGTGGCGCCTTTTATCACATCAAAATCTAATAAAGATTTAGCTCCAGCACCTGCTCTGTGTTCCGCAAATCTTACAGCTGGGTTTCTTGGCTAACTGTTTTTTGCCCGCTTTGATCGCTCTTGGATGATTATTAAGACAGCTGTTACAAAACCGCTAGTTCCTTTTCAACCGCGGGCAATAAACTTATATCACCATTTTTCGCTAGTTGCCTTAATCCTTGTTTTGTCAAGGATCTCTTTGCAAACGGCAAAATGAATTCTTCAAATAATCTATTCAATTTTTCTATGCGCTCTGCATCATCTAGAAAAACATCAAAGTCAAAAATCCTCCTATATTCCTTAGGTTCACCAGTCTGAACGTCGCCTATATCTGTTTTCACCAATTCTTTGTTAGAAACATATGTTCTACCAAACATACCTTGCACATAAATCTTTATTATCATCTGGTAATAATTTCCATAACTAGATTTCTGCAAGTACGTCACAAATATACATTCTGTACTCTCAATAAATAAACCGGCGAATTTTTTGTTCAAGCCGTATTTTTTTCCCGTGTCAAAAAACAACTCTTTAAACTCTTTGCTATCCATATCAATAAGTATCTAAAACTTTTTTCCATTCTATGCCTTGGAACCTTGGCATGGATTCTAACTCTTTCATGTACAAATTAAGCTGATTTTTTCCAGCTTTAATACCGCGCGGATTAAATGGTTTCAGTTCATAGATAATTCCATTAGCTGCATCTAAAAAATCAATTCTTTTTCCACTCGGCAAAACATATTCTTTAAACATTTTAGCAGCTGGGTTATGCAACTCAGCCTTGTAAGCCTTATGCATTTTTTGCCCCATTTTCAAACTAGACTTAGTATATTTCAACGTATACTTCCCGCCCGTAGCCGCCCATCCTGCAAAAGGTACCATCGCTGCAAAACTCAACCCCGCAGCTTGATAATTACCCCTTCCTAAAGAGATTAACCCGCTTGTACCATCAGCAAACTCTCCCACTCCAGGCAATAAACCGACCATATCCAAACTCTCCTGGATTTCATCCGCTATATTCCGTACATAAACCTTGCTTATATCCCCATACTGATGTGCGATATATCCATTGTTGTAAGCATCATCACCCCATAATTCCCGCTGTCTGTCTATCAACCAATTTCGATTACTCTTCATTTCGTTGATGTTCACGCCTGGTAATGTATATCCCCGAACTACCTGCTTTCCTCCTTGCTCCACCAAATTAGCGAATGCGGTCTTATATCCCCATGGTGTAACTTCTCCCCATCCATTTATAAGATTCAAATGCCTATTCAATTTGATCGAAGGCATCCTGATGATCGTAAAAGAGTCCAAAGCCGCCAAAGGAATTCCAGTACCCGCCGTAGGGGTTATTCAACAATTGATTTATAATGCTTAGCAACTCCTCCCAACTGCCAATTGGATCTGCTCCGCTTGGATCACTGAACGTTACTGGATTATTGAACGCAAAATTATATACCGTCAAATCATCGTACTTTTCGGCCATCGGATCCACGGCATTAAACCTCGCAAGCACAGGATCGTACTGCCGGTAAGGCATCGTATACAAATCAGGGTCGTTGCCGAAATCGTCATCCCATATCGATCCAGCAGTTATCTCCTTATTTGCACCGGATATAACAGGCGAAGAATTATGTACCAAACCAAAAGCATAAAAACTATTCTCCTGTCTTACCACCGCAACGCCACCCTGATTCTCAAAACTAACCCTTACATTCCCAAGATGATCTTTAATGTAATACTCATACGTGCCAACACCGCTGGCCGTCCTCACCCTACCCTCGGCAGTATTGATGTAACTCAGCATATTATCCACAGCAACAAAACCTTCCAGATAGGCTGTCGTTTTAATGGTGCCGCCATTATCCACCACCTGCTTTGTTAAACAAACACCGGAGCCATCGTAGTTATACTGGATGTAGCGATGGGTATAACTCAATAGTGTAACCCGGTTTACCTTCCCCAGATCGTTATAAGAATATTCCAGATTTTTGTTCTTATCCCGGATCAAGTCGCCATCATCATCGTACAGATAGTGTTCTGCATCTCCACTTTGGTTTTTAAAGCCATATGTTCCACCGGTACCGTTCGCATCTATCACCTGCATTAGCTGGTCATTGCCCCCGGAAGACTTATAACTGTAAGTGAGGTTGTCCATAGAAAAAACTACCGCCCCCGCCCAGTTGTTCCGCTCCAGTGACAGGATATTACCGTTTAAATCATAACTGATATTTTTCTCATCATAAGCGCCGTTCCGGTATGTCCAGCCCGAACCATTGTTTCCAAAAAACAAAGCATTACGTACCTGCCCCAGCTTATCGTAGCTATAGTTATACGCCCTGCCCACATTATCATAAGGATGGCTGTCCATTTTCGCCTTCCACTTGATTCCTGAAATCTGGCCGTTGTATATCCCCGTATTTCCGGTGCACCCTGAAGCATTGTACAGGATCTCCATCCCGAACACATCATTGCTATCCTCATTATAACCATCCGAGCTTAAATCTGAATTATTAATGTGCGTTAGCCAGCCGCGGATATTGTACCGCAAATCCACACTTTGCAGGTAACTTCCAATCATGGTTCTCAATAAGAAATCTAAAAAATTACAATATCTTCAAAGAACTTATCATTTTCCTGCCAACAGGAATCCAATCTCTTTGTCAGCATGCGTGTTCACACTTTGTTCACACCTTGTTCACACAAAAGCCACAAAAGGGTACCTTTTCGTGAACGAAATGTGTTTAAAGTGTGTTTTATGTGAATACATGCCTACCAGCAGTACCGGAGTCTGTTACCATGTGGGCCGGAGTGTATGAATATTATTGTGGAATATTGGAAATATACCACAATAATATTCAGCAATCAAGTTAGTTCATTGCAGTATTGACAATACCACTGGAGTTAAACTGCAGGTCATACAATTTTTTGTAATAGCCATCTAGCTTTAACAGCTCCTGGTGCGTCCCCTTTTCCTTAATCTCTCCCTTATCCAGCACAATAATCTGACTGGCCTTTTGGATGGTAGATAGCCTGTGGGCGATCACAATAGCCGTTCTGCCCTTCATTAAATTATCGATGGCTTTTTGAATGAGTAATTCCGTTTCCGTATCTACAGAAGAAGTGGCTTCGTCCAGTACCAGGATAGCAGGATTATAAACCAATGCACGGATAAAGGAGATGAGTTGTGCCTGCCCTGCCGACAGTGTAGAGCCTCTTTCCATCACATTGTAGTAATAACCGCCCGGTAAGCGGGAGATAAAATCATGAGCACCCACCTTTTTTGCCGCATCTACTACCTCATCCATGCTTATACCAGGATTGTTTAAGGTGATGTTATTGAAAATGGTATCAGAAAAAAGAAATACATCCTGCAAAACCGTTGCAATATGCTGCCGCAAATAGCCAAGTTCAAAATCCTGTATTTTAATGCCATCTATCTTAATCTCCCCTTTTTGAATTTCGTAGAAGCGGTTAAGAATGTTAATGGTAGAAGATTTACCAGCACCCGTGGCCCCAACAAGCGCTACGGTATCTCCAGCTTTTACCTCAAAAGAGATGTCTTTAAGCACGTAATTTTCATCCGTATAGGCAAAGTATACCTTTTCAAAAGAGATTGATCCATCCAGTTGAGCTGGCGCATAAATCCCCTTATTTTCCGTCACCTCGTCTGTATCCAAAACTTTAAACACCCGCTCTGCCCCTACCATACCCATTTGCAGGGTGTTGAATTTATCTGCCAGTTCCCGAATTGGACGGAACAACATGCTAATGTAAAGTAGAAATTCTGTGATGGTGCCCGGGGTAACATCAAGCGGTTTCTCCAAAATGCTTTTTGCACCATACCAAACCAGTAAGCCCATAGACATGGCCGAAATGATTTCTACCACCGGAAAAAAGATGGAATAGTACCAATTGGAGCGAATATTCGCATCGCGGTAGCGTGCATTGATTTTTTTAAACTTCTGAAACTCCTGATCTTCCCTGGCAAAATATTGGATAATGGAAATGCCACTGATGTGTTCCTGCAAGTAGGTGTTTAAATTGGATACTTCTGCCCGGATTTCCTGAAATGCAGATTTAATGGCTTTTTGAAATTTGGAAGTAGCCAGCATCAGCAAAGGCAAAGGCAAAAGCACCACCAGGGTAAGTGCCCAGTCGCGATAAACCATGAAACCCACAATAACAATCACCATAAGGATGTCTCCGATGATGACAATCAGGCCCTCAGAAAAAATGTCGGCAATGGTTTCCAAGTCGGACACTGTCCTGGTAATAAGCTGTCCGATGGGGGTACGGTCAAAATATTTTAGCCTCAGCTGCGTAATGTGGTTAAACACCGCAATCCGCAAATCGCGGATGGTAGACTGCCCAAGCGTATTGGTGAGCAGTGTATGCAAATACTGGATCACACTTTGCAGCACCAGCAGAAATATCATCAGGATGGTCATGGACACCAGACCGTTATAATTGCCGTTAAGGATATAATTATCCAGTGTATACTTGATTAAAAAAGGACGTACCGGTGCAATTAGTGCAAGCAGAATAGTAAGCACAATAGACCACACAAAAATCTTTCGGTAAGGCTTTACATAAAGAAAAATCCTTTTAAGCAGATCGGTATTGACAGCATCGCCGGTGATTTTAGACATCTTAGTTTACAAAAGGATAAGCTACAGTGACCAGATACAAACCACAGGCCGGAACAGACTGCCCTGCGTTGCTGCGGTTTTTACTTTCAATAATTTCGTTGAGCTGGTTAAGGGTAATTTCCTTTTTACCTACCATGACCAGTGTACCCACAATTGCACGTACCATGTTTCTTAAAAAACGATCTGCCCGGATGGTAAAGACCAAGCCCTGAGGACTGTTTTCAAATCTGGCTTCGGTAATTTTGCAGTTGTTGGTAAAGGTTTGCGTATTGGATTTACTGAAGCAGGAAAAATCTGTATATTTTAAAAGCAGTTGTGCGGCTTCGTTCATTGCGGCTACATCAAGTTCTCCTTTAAACAGCCAGGAACGGTTAAGCTCAAAAGGGTCTTTATGAAAATGAAGATGGTATTGGTATGCGCGGGCAGTAGCGTCAAAACGTGCATGTGCATCCTGATGTACTTTAAAAATGCGCTTTGCCGCAATATCATAAGGCAATAGAGAATTGATACCGGCTAAGCTTTTGCCAAGGAAGCCTTCATTTACAACAGCATCCGAATCTGCCGAAAAATGCAGGTCGAAATGTGCAAAAAACTGCCTCGCGTGTACACCCGCATCTGTACGTCCGCAACCAAGAGAAACTACCGGCTGCCGGAAATAGACAGATAAAGCTTTATCCAGACATTCCTGCACCGTTAAGGAGTTGGGCTGAATTTGCCATCCATGGTAATTACTACCATTGTAGCTGATCTCGATAAAAAAACGCTGTGTGTTCAAGAAGGCAAAACTAATATTTTTTAAGCTATATGATGGGACAAAGCAGCTTGCTTTTGATATATTTGCCCAAATTATTGAACTGATATGATACAAAGAGTGCAATCGATCTGGCTATTACTAACAAGTTTAACCCTTGTATGCCTGCTGTTTTTACCCTTAATTACCAAAAATGAAAGTGGTGGCGAACTAACGATGTATACTTGTGGCTTGTACCAAACTACACAATTGGCGCCTGCCCAAAGCGTAAAGGTAGCAGCCTATCTGCCCTTGCTTGTTTTTCATATTTTTCTGGCTGTACTGGCATTTGGCAACATTTTTATGTTCAAAAACCGCGTTTTGCAGAAAAGAATTGCAGTAATTACTGTTATTTTACTTACTGTTTTAAATTTCTGGGTGTTTAAATCTGCGCAGGGAATGCCGGGCGGACTGGAAAACACCACGGCTGGTGCAGGTGCCTTTATGCCTATTGTAGCGATTATATGGTGCTTTTTGGCCGTTAGAGGCATCCGTAACGATGAACGTTTAATTCGTTCGGCTGACCGTTTGAGGTAAGTAATTGAGGCTCTGCTGTTTTTTATTTGCAGCACAAACAGTAAAATGCTGATTATTAAGCGTATCTTTGCGGCTTAATAAATTATATTACATGAATAACCCATTTAAATTATTGGGGATAAGTGATGATGTTGTTAATGCTGTAAAGGATTTAGGTTTCGAAAATCCAACACCTATTCAGGAACAAAGTATTCCTGTGCTGTTAGAGGGCAATAACGATTTTGTTGGTTTGGCCCAAACAGGAACAGGAAAAACAGCCGCATTTGGTTTGCCGCTGTTAGAATTGATAGACTTTAAAAGCAATAAGCCGCAGGCATTGATTTTATGCCCGACTAGAGAGCTTTGCTTGCAGATTACCAGCGACATCAAGAATTTCTCAAAAAACATCTCTGGAGCTAGTGTAGTTGCCGTTTACGGTGGCGCTAACATTATGCAACAGCTGCGTGAGATTAGAAACGGTGTACAAATTGTTGTGGCTACACCGGGCCGAATGTTAGACATCATTAACCGTAAAGCAATTGACTTCACTAACGTGAAGTTTGTAGTGCTAGACGAGGCAGATGAAATGTTAAACATGGGCTTCCAGGAAGACATCAACGACATTTTGTCTACTACTCCTGACGACAAAAAAACATGGCTTTTCTCTGCTACTATGCCTCCTGAGGTAAGAAGAATAGCTAAAAACTACATGGACAGCCCAATTGAACTGACCATGGGTACCAAAAACACAGGTAACGTAAATATTGAGCATGAGTACTACACTGTACGTGCAAGAGATAAATATGCTGCCTTAAAAAGAATTGTAGATTTTAATCCTGAAATTTTTGCAGTAGTATTCTGTAAAACTAAACTGGATACCCAGGATGTTGCAGAGCACCTGATTAAAGATGGTTACAATGCGGATGCTTTACACGGAGATTTATCTCAACAACAACGTGATAAAGTAATGCAGCGTTTCCGTGACCGTAACATGCAATTGCTGATTGCAACTGATGTTGCTGCCCGCGGTATTGACGTAAACAACGTTACGCACGTAATCAACTACTCTTTACCTGATGAAATTGAAAGTTATACCCACAGAAGCGGTCGTACCGGTCGTGCTGGTAAAACCGGAGTTTCCATCTGTATCATCAATTCAAAAGAACTAGGAAAAATCCGTTCTATTGAAAGGATTATTGGTAAGAAATTTACAAAAGCAGAATTACCTACAGGTTTTGATGTTTGCGAAAAACAATTGTTTGCATTGGTACACAAAGTTCACAATGTAGAGGTAAATGAGGCTCAGATAGAGCAGTATATGCCACGCATTATGGATGAGTTTGCTGAACTGAGCAAAGATGAAGTGATTAAACGTTTTGCATCTTTAGAGTTTAACCGCTTTTTAGAATATTACAAAAACGCACCTGATTTGAATGCTACAGATGAGCGTGGCGAGAGAGGCGAACGTGGTGAAAGAGGCGAACGCGGACCTAGAAGCAGTGCTGGTTACACCCGTCTGTTTATCAACTTAGGTTCCGTAGACGACTTTACGCGTGGCGACTTGTTATCATTTGTTTGCAACAACGGTAAAATCAGCGGAAAATCAATCGGCAAAATCGACTTAAAAGGTGTGTATTCATTCTTTGAAGTAGAAGATGACAGTGTTGATTCTTTATTCAATAACTTTAAAGAGATCCAATTTAACAACCGTGGCGTGAGGATTGAAAAATCTGGCGACGCACCTGTTGGCGACCGCAAAGAACGTGGTGGTTACGGTGGCGGAGAACGCAGAGGCGGTGGCGAACGCAAAAGTTACGGCGGTGGCGGTAGCAGAGGCGGATACGCTAGCGGCGGAAGAAGCTCTGGTGGTGCCGGAAGACGTGAAGGCGGTAGCGCTGGTGGCGGATTTAAAGATTTCTCTGGCAGAAGCCGTGAGGACAGAGGCGCAAGCAGCGGTCCGAGAAGAGAAGGAAGCGGAAGCGGAGACAGAAGACGCAGGTCATAGTTTCTAAAAAACCTATAACGAAAAGCCCTGGCATATTGCCGGGGCTTTTCCATTTTAATCGCATTATCCTTTCGGTCTTGCTTTGATTTGTGAAGCTTTAAGGAAGATCTTTGCCCCTTTTTTATTGATGTAATATTTTTCGTTTTTATTGTTGATGTAAACATTAGAACCATCTGGCGCCATCATACCTTTCCAGGTCTTATCCACCACCTTGGCACTGCCTTTAACAGCTACTTCGGCCGTTTTATTACCTACGGTTGAGGCTGTTTTATCAATGGTTTGTCCTACTGTTTTTTTCTCTTGTGCCTGTGAAGCGAAAGCTACCACAACCACCAGTCCGAAGGTTAATAAACCTGCTATACATTTCTTGTTCATTGCTTTATCGTTTTAAACTTCAACAAACAACAAGAAATAATGTTTTAGTTTAACTGCTCAGTAAGGAGGCGCATTTCGATATGTGGAGAATGTTTTTCGTATAAAATGGCATAAACGGCCCTGCTAATAGGCATTTCTACTTTATATTTTTTATTGATATGGTGCATGCAGTTTACAGCATAATAACCCTCAGCAATCATGTTCATTTCCAGCTGGGCAGATTTTACTGTATAACCCTTACCAATCATGTTACCAAAAGTACGGTTACGGCTAAATTGCGAATAGGCCGTTACCAGCAAATCGCCCAGATAGGCCGACTCATTGATATCCCTGTTGATGGGGTGAACCGCATCTACAAAACGGCTGATTTCTCTAACCGCATTGGAAATTAATACCGCCTGAAAGTTATCCCCATAGCCAATACCATGACAAATGCCACTTGCTACGGCGTAAATGTTCTTCAAAACCGCAGCATATTCAGTCCCGAAAATATCATCAGAGCTGTTTGTTTTGAGGTAGCGCGTATTGAGCAAACGGGAAAAATCAAGTGCAGCTTCCACATCAATGCAGGCGATGGTTAAATAAGACAGTTTTTCCAGCGCAACCTCTTCAGCATGGCAAGGGCCACTGATAACCAGGATATCTTTTAATGGAATGTTGTATTTTTCGTGGATAAACTCTCCAATAATCTGATTTTCATCCGGCACGATGCCTTTGATGGCCGAAACGATCTTTTTACCTTTCAGGTCTTCTGGTGTAACTTCTTTTAAAGTTTCTTTTAAAAAAGCTGCAGGCACATTTAAAACCACGTAATCCGCAGCTTTAATGATGGATTTGATATCAGAAGAAATGTGGGTTTCGGGGAGTTTAATCTCCACAGAGCTTAAATAATTGGGGTTATGCCTGTACTTTTTGATGTGATTAATGGAATCATCACTCCGCATCCACCAATAAATCTCTTTTTCTGAGAGATTGTCTGAAAGCATTTTTACAATGGCAGTAGCCCAACTACCCCCACCAATCATAGCAACTTTTGGCTCCATAGTGTATAAACAAAAAATCCCGGCCTACTGTTGTAAACCGGGACAATTATACTTATTTATTCTTACAGCAAGTGTTTACTTTTTATCTTCCAGGGCAATAAGCTGATCTTTAGTAACTTTTTCTACCTTAGCATCGTCCTTTAGCCTATTTTGAATAGCAGAGTATGGCCCGGTTACCACTTCAGTACCCGCTTTAAGCCCAGCGGTAACAATGATATTTTGATCATTCTGGATGCCTGTTTTAACCTCTACCTTTTTTACCGTTCCGTTGTTATACACATATACATATTGCTTTATCATTTTATCGGTCAGCTTGTTCTTTTGCTTGTCCATATCCGCATCAGTACCCTCCTTTTTATCCTTATCTGATCCATTGCCAGTGAACACAGATTGGATAGGAACAGAAAGGCCCTGTACAGAACTACTTTCAATATCTACCGTAGCAGAAAGTCCTGGTCTGAATGGAGAAGGAAGGTTCTTGGCACCGCCTTTAACACCACTATAAGAATCAGACAGGATGCGCACCTTAACTACAAAATTAGTAACCTGATCTACAGAGGTAGTAGTACCTACATCTTTAGAAGAACTGGCAATTTCAGTAACCACACCCTTGAACTTTTTATCTTCAAAGGCATCCACTTCAATGGTTGCACTGTCGCCCACTACTACCCTGTTGATGTCGTTTTCATTGACATCTACATTAACTTCCATAGAAGACAGGTTAGAGATGCGCATAATCTCTGTACCTTCAAATTGAGCCGTACCCAGAATGCGATCGCCAAGCTCTACAGACAATTTAGAGATTACCCCATCTGTTGGCGCATAAATGGTAGCCTTGGCCAGGTTAGCATTCGCTTCCTGTACGTTTGCCGCAGACTGCTCCAGGCCAAACCGGGCAGCGATAACATTTTGCCTGGCGCTTTCCAAATTGGTTTTAGCCGTAAGGAAAGCAGCCTTAGCTGCATCAAACTCCGAGGCAGAAATCACTTTTTTAGTAAAGAGCTCTACATTACGTTTATAGGTAGCTTCTGAATTGGCAAAGTTTCCTTGCGATTGTTTTAACTGTTGCTGCGAAGAAGCCACGCTGGCCTGCTGCGAACTGTAAGAAGCCCTTGCCCTATCGTAACCAGACTTTAGCACATCTGGTCGCACTTTACAAAGCAGCTGGCCTTTTTTAACCACATCACCTTCTTTAACCAGCAGTTCCACCACTTCTCCAGATACTTCTGAACTTAGTTTAACTTCCGTTTCTGGCTGCACCTTACCACTTGCAGTAACCGTTTCTATTACCTTTCGTATCGCTGCCTTTTCTACAGTCACCTTTTCTGCCTTGGCACCTCCAATAAGTCCCGACAACTTGCCGGCAAACAACAAGGCGATGATAATGCCTACGGAAATGAGTATGTGTTTAAGCTTCATATCTATATTTTTTTGGGGATTGTAATAATTAAAATGTGATTTGACGACCGAGGTAATAGTCAATAACCTTGGCCCTGAACAGCAGATCGTATTTAGCCTGAATCATGTCTATCTCTGCCTTATTTAAATTTGTTTGTGCCGTGCTGTAGTCGAGCGAATTGACCAGACCAACTTCATAACGCTGTTCGATTACATAATAAGCATCTTTTTGTGCCAGGTAAGTATCTGTAGTGGATTGAAACCTGCTTTCAGCCGCTTTTAAATCTGCAACAGCCTGATAAATGACTTTGTTTAAGTTGTTTTTGGTTAACTGTTCTTGCGTTTGGTTTTGAAGATAGCTGATTCTTGCGCGTCTTACACCAGAACGTGCGGCATAACCGGTAAAAATTGGGATTTGCAGGTTTATACCCACCGCCTGGTTAAAGTTATCTGTAAACTGATCTATAAAGGGATAACGTTCTACCATTCCAGTTGCAATCATCCTGTACCTGCTGCTGGAATAATTAGTGCCGAGGCTACCACCAAAAGAAAGGCTGGGATAATAACTTCCCTTAGCCACTTCTATAGCGCGTTTTGCCGCTTCAGTACGGATGGCCGCAAGTTTAACATCGGGAAATATTTTTAAGGCCTCATCATACACCTGATCTGGGTTGTACTGCGTAGATGGATTATTAAAACTGGCTAACAGCGGCGCCTGAATTTCATATTTGCTGGCAGAAGGGATGTCCATGAGTTGCGCAAGCGTTAAGTAAGAAATGGTGAGTGCATTTGCAGCATTGGTAACACTAAGCTGTGCCGTGGCCACCTGCGATTTTGCCTGAGATAAATCTGCCAGTGTTTTATTCCCAACATCTAGCAGTTGCTGTTGTTGCTTTAGCTGGCTCTCTGCAACAGCAAGCTGCTGATTGGCCGTAACCAAAAAATCTTTATTATAAAGAATTTGAAGGTAAGCAGTTATGACCTGTAATATTAGATCGTTTTTAACCTTTGCAGTATTGGTTTGATCGGCCTCCAGCAACAATTTATTCTGCTTGATCTGGTTCATTTTCTGGAAGCCCTGGAACAAGTTTACACTGGCATTAAGGTTTCCGTTAAAGGAGGAAAACTTCTGGCTTACAAACTCTTGCGTAGAGGGATCAAGGCTCCGCCCAAAATTAATGTTATAGCTTGAGCCACCATTAACACTGGGAAAAAGCGCATTTTTACTTTGCTTGTAATTCTCATCAGACAAACTCTCGCTGAGTTGCGACTGTTTGATTTGAAGGTTATTGCTCAATGTTTTATTAATGGCTTCCTGGATGGTAATGACTTCCTGGGCCTCTACATAAAAAGTAGCACAAAGCAAGCAGGAAAACAGCAAGCTAAACCGGAAGAGCGGCATAAATGGGTTAACGGATTTCATATGCTGTTGATTTCACATTTCATTTTTTTTGTACATTTGACCATGTACCTTGTTAAATCTCCCCTGCTGCTAAAGTGGTATTACTCATCTTTAATTTGGAATAAGGCCCGCAACCAGAAGGTGATTTATTTGACTTTTGACGACGGTCCTATACCCGATGTTACAGACTTTGTATTAAAAACACTAAAGTCCTTTGCTGTTAAAGCTACTTTCTTTTGTATTGGCGACAATATCCGCAAACATCCGGAAGTATTTTTACGGGTTAAAGCCGATGGTCACAGCATAGGCAACCATACCTTTAACCACCTTAAAGGCTGGAAAACGGAGGACGAAAGCTATCTCAAAAACTTTGCTGCATGCCAGGAACTTACCGGCACAAAATTGTTTCGCCCACCCTACGGAAGAATCAAAAAGTCGCAGGTAAAAAAACTCCGAAACCTCTATCCCGACCTGCAGATCATTATGTGGGACGTGCTTAGCGGCGACTTTGATCTTGAGCTTTCCCCGGAACGGTGCTACCAAAATGTGATTGAGCACACCGGCAATGGAGCCATCATAGTTTTTCACGATAGCCTGAAAGCTTTTGACCGATTAAAATACGCCCTTCCAAAGGCGCTGGAATACCTGATTGCGCAGGGGTATCAGTTTAAAAGCCTGTAGCTTACAGCGGCTTCACTATTTAGAATTTATATAAATAGAATTATCATACTTATATGATGATCCTCCCTTATATTTTTTCGTAAATTCGCTACAAATAATAATTATTACCTTTTAACACGCATTATCAATGGCTTTTGATATAGAAATGATCAAAAAGGTGTATGCAAACTTTGGTCCCCGCGTAGAAGCGGCCCGTAAATTAGTTGGCAGACCTTTAACACTCTCAGAAAAAATATTATATACCCACCTTTGGGATACAGATACCCAAAGATCTTTTGTTAGGGGTACTGACTATGTAGATTTTGCACCAGACAGAGTGGCCATGCAGGATGCAACGGCGCAAATGGCTTTATTGCAGTTTATGCAAGCCGGTCGCCCTAAAGTTGCGGTTCCTTCTACGGTGCACTGTGATCACCTTATTACCGCTAAATTTGGCGCAGAGGTTGATTTACCTGCTGCAAATACAGAGAGTAAAGAAGTTTTTGATTTTTTGGCTTCAGTTTCCAACAAATATGGAATTGGATTCTGGAAACCAGGTGCTGGTATCATTCACCAGGTAGTGCTTGAAAACTATGCCTTCCCGGGCGGTATGATGATCGGTACCGATTCTCATACAGTGAATGCGGGTGGTTTAGGAATGGTGGCTATTGGTGTAGGTGGTGCTGATGCCTGCGATGTAATGGCCGGATTGCCATGGGAGCTTAAATTCCCTAAATTAATTGGTATTAAACTGACCGGTAAATTAAACGGATGGACTTCTGCAAAAGACGTGATCCTGAAAGTTGCTGGTATTTTAACCGTAAAAGGTGGTACTGGTGCCATTGTTGAATATTTTGGCGAGGGCGCACAAAACCTGAGCTGTACTGGTAAAGGTACCATTTGCAACATGGGTGCTGAGATTGGTGCAACCACCTCTACGTTCGGTTATGACGAAAGTATGGAGCGTTATTTACGTTCTACAGACCGTGCTGATGTTGCTGATGCTGCAAATGCAGTGAAAGAGCATTTAACCGGAGATCCTGAAGTTTATGCTGAACCAGAGAAATTCTTTGACCAAATCATCGAAATTGACCTGGATACTTTAGAGCCATATTTGAATGGTCCGTTTACGCCAGATTTGGCTACTCCGATTTCAAAAATGAAAGAAGTAGCCCTTGAAAACGGCTGGCCAATGAAAATTGATGTTGGATTGATTGGTTCTTGTACCAACTCATCTTACGAGGATATTTCACGTGCGGTGAGCGTTGCGAGACAGGTTGCGGATAAAGGTTTAACTTCTAAAGCTGAATACTGCATTAACCCTGGTTCTGAGCAAATCCGTTACACCATTCAACGTGATGGTTTCATGGATGTTTTTGACCAGATTGGCGCTAAAGTATTTACCAATGCCTGCGGACCTTGTATAGGAATGTGGGACCGTGTAGGTGCTGAGAAACAAGAAAGAAATACCATTGTACACTCCTTTAACAGGAATTTTGCTAAACGTGCCGATGGTAACCCGAATACTTTTGCTTTTGTAGGCTCGCCTGAACTGGTAACTGCTTTGGCTATTGCTGGTGACCTGAGCTTTAACCCACTTACTGATACCCTAACCAATGCTGCAGGCGAACAGGTAAAACTGGACGAGCCATCAGGATATGAATTGCCTCCAAGAGGTTTTGATGTAGAAGATGCAGGTTATCAAAAACCAGCTGAAGACGGTTCTGGTGTTGAAGTGATTGTATCACCAACATCGCACAGGCTTCAGTTACTTGATCCATTTACACCTTGGGAAGGTACAGACCTTAAAGGTTTAAAATTATTGATCAAAGCGAAAGGTAAATGTACAACAGACCATATTTCTATGGCTGGACCGTGGTTGAAATTCCGTGGTCACCTGGATAACATTTCAAACAATATGCTGATTGGTGCGGTAAACTATTTTAACGACAAAACAGACAATGTTAAAAATGAAATTACTGGTGAGTATGGTCCTGTACCTGCAACTCAACGCGCATACAAAGCAGAAGGAGTTGGATCTATTGTAGTTGGAGATGAAAACTACGGTGAAGGTTCATCGCGTGAGCACGCAGCAATGGAGCCACGTCACCTTGGTGTACGTGCGGTACTGGTAAAATCTTTTGCAAGGATTCATGAAACCAACCTTAAAAAACAAGGTATGCTTGGATTGACCTTTGTACACAAAGAAGATTATGACAAGATTTTGGAAGATGACATTATTGACATTGTAGGTTTAACAACCTTTACACCTAATGTACCATTAACCATTGTTCTTCATCATGCTGATGGTACTATAGAAGATTTCCCTGTAAACCACAGTTACAATGCACAACAAATTGAATGGTTTATTGCTGGTGGCGCGTTGAATATCATTCGCAGAGAAGCTGCAGCAAAATTAGCAGCTAACTAGTTTTAGCAACATATCTTTTAAAACTCCCGGCAAACCCGGGAGTTTTTTTATGCCATTTTTACAAGTAAAACCAGATTAACCAAAAAGCCACTGCCGACACCACAATAGCAATGATGTAATTGAGGCGGTCTTTTCTGGGATTACTTTTATACTTGTAATTTCTTTTTTTAAATTCTGAGGGTACCATAAGCAGGTTTTGTTTTCTTATAGGATGAAGGGCATGCTAATTTTCCATAAACCCGATTTTTATTCGTGGTGATAAGGCTCTCCTTTTAAAATACTAAAGGCGCGGTAAAGCTGCTCAATAAAGAACAGACGAACCATTTGGTGAGAGAAAGTCATATCTGACAGGGACAAGCTACCATTTGAGCGCTTATAAATGCTTTCGTCAAATCCATAAGGCCCGCCAATTACAAATACCAGATGTTGAACGCTGCCAATCATCTGTTTGTTTAAATAATTAGCAAAAGAAACCGAAGTGTATTTTTTGCCCTTTTCGTCCAGTAGCACTACCAGATCTGAATTACTGAGCTGTTTTGAAATTAGCTCTGCTTCTTTAGATTTTTGTTGCGCTTCGGTTAGGCTTTTGGTGTTTTTTAATTCTGGTATCACCACAAGGTTAAAACCGATGTAATGTTTTAGCCGGTTCAGGTATTTGTCCATTCCTTCTAAAAGGTACTTATCTTCAGTTTTACCCACCACCAGTAATGTAATCTTCATCTGCTATTGCTTATCTTTATCGGCACCTAATACCTTAGTAACATCGGTAGATGAAATTAGTCGAAGGTATAAATTCTTAGCCGCTTCAAATATAATGGTAAAAACAAGACAAAGCATTTTAACCGCCTATCTAAATCAGGTACAAATACAGCAAGCACATATTGACGCCTTAAAAAAGAAACTCAATAGCATTTCCTTATCCAGGCTCGGGTTGTTTATAACCGAAATTATATTGGTAGCATTGGTGATTAGTCAGGGTTACCATTGGGCAATTGGTTTACTAATGGTAGTTCCGGTGGTACTGTTTCTGGCACTGGTAAAAAAACAGGCTGCAGTAACAGAGCACCTGGACTATGCACTGCAACTGTTATGGGTTTACCAAAATGAAGCAGAGCTCATGCAGAGCCGCAGCAATGGCTACGCAAATGGCGAAGAGTTTGAAGATGAACAGCACCCTTACTCTTCTGATTTGGATATATATGGTCCAGGGTCTTTATTTGCATATTTAAACCGCTGTAGTACCGTTAAAGGCCGGGAGTTACTGGCAACCAACCTTGGCAGGCCAAATGAGCAAGAAGCCATTATAGCACGTCAGGATGCCATTACAGAGCTTGCGGGACATATGGAAGATACTTTCCATTTTAGGGCCAGGATACACAATCACAAACCAGAACAACTAAAAGCCATAGAAGCCGCCTTAGACCATACGCTTGGCCTGCAACTGGCTTTTACCTGCAACAAGCTAATGCGTTTATACATTACAATAGTGCCATTTTTAATGCTTGCACTATTGCTGCTGGGCATAGCATATGGCGGCATTACCTGGAACATATTTGGATTAGCCGCATTGTTTAATGCTGGTATAACCTTTTATAACCTGCAAAAGGTAAACCTGGTATACAACAGCTTTACAGGCAGCGCCAACTTGCTGAGGTCCTTTTCTGGCTCAATAGCCTGGACTGAGCAAATTGAATGGCAAAGCCCCTATCTGAAAGGCTTTTTTGAAAAATCAGAAGATAGCCGCCCTTTGAGCAGGCAAATCAGGGAACTTTCTACCATCATTCAATCCTTTGATGCCCGCTTAAATATGATTGTTGCAATGGTGTTGACGGTGTTTCTGGTATGGGACCTGCGCTGTTCCATTAAACTTGAGAAATGGCATTCGAAATCATCAGATCAATTGCTAAAAGGTTTATTCCGGATCAGTCAGTTTGAAGAGCTGATTTCATTTGCTACACTAAAAATCAATGAACCTTCCTGGACATTTCCAGAAATAAAAGAAGAATTTACTTTAGCTGCAAAGGCCTTAGGCCATCCGCTTATTATAGAACAGAAAAGAGTAGTTAATGATTTTGAACTGTATGCTAAACCCACTGTAGACATTGTTACCGGATCAAAT
The DNA here is from genome assembly GCF_020991475.1 of Pedobacter sp. MC2016-14. Classification (NCBI taxonomy): domain Bacteria; kingdom Pseudomonadati; phylum Bacteroidota; class Sphingobacteriia; order Sphingobacteriales; family Sphingobacteriaceae; genus Pedobacter; species Pedobacter sp. MC2016-14. The sequence continues at coordinate 1,739,646 of NZ_JAJMPA010000001.1, read as the reverse complement.
ATGGCTGGTAAAAGTACATTTTTACGTACGGTAGGGATCAATATGGTGCTGGCCTTTTCTGGAAGTACAGTATGTGCAAAGCAACTGAGCCTGTCTATTTTTGAAGCCCTATCTTACATGCGGATTAAGGATTCGCTAAATGACCAGACCTCTACCTTTAAAGCAGAGCTGAACAGGTTAAAAATGATATTAGATGCTACCAAAAAATCAGACCGTTCTTTTGTACTCATTGATGAAATGTTAAGGGGCACTAACAGTAAGGACAAATACCTGGGATCAAAAGTATTTATAGAAAAAATGATTGAGCAGCATACGCCAGCGCTTTTTGCTACGCATGACTTGCAACTATCTGAAATGAAAGAAGATTACCATGAGCAGGTACGCAACTACCATTTCGACATCCAGATTAAAGAGGGAGAGATGAACTTTGATTACAAGCTGAAACATGGTGCCTGCAAAACATTTAACGCAGCAATATTACTGAAACAGATTGGCCTGGCATTAAACCAGGAGGTATAAAAAAAAGCCCCATCAAAATTTGGTGGGGCTTAAATTAGACTATACGCCTTTTTTACTTACTGTTGTAGCCTTTTTAGGTGGCTGAGCAGTTTTACCAGGAGCTTTTACATTTGCAGCTTTAGCAACGGTTTTAGTTTTTTTCTCTGCGGCTTTATCTTCCACTTTTAAACCTTCAGCAGCTTCACCCACTGCAGGCGCTTCCTCGTTAAACAATGGAAGTTCTTTAATGATGTGGAACCAGGTAACGATCTTTTTGATGTCAGAAGCGTAAACCTTATCACCATCATGATCTGGAGCTACCTCGTTAAAAAAAGCTTTAAGTTTAGCAGTATCTGCTTTAGCATCAGGAACCTCTGCAGTGTAAGCAGCAATATTTGCCAATACATCTACCAATTTAAGGTCCTCATCATTACCGTACACTGTAATATCTTCTAAAGAAGACAACTTAGAATTTGCAATGTTAGCTACAACTTTTACCTTTTGGGCATCAAGGCTTTCTAAAATATAACCCGCTTTGTTCTGTCCCACCAGTTTAAATAACCCCGGTCTGCCGGATACAGCAACTATTCCTCTTAAATTCATATTAATCTTCTATTACCTCTATACCTAAAATTCTGTCTCCTTGCTTAATCTCATCAACAAGATCAACGTTCTCTACCACTTTACCAAAACAAGTATGGTTACGATCTAAATGGGCAGTATTGGCTCTGCTATGGCAGATGAAGAATTGAGAACCGCCAGTATTACGTCCGGCATGTGCCATAGACAATACACCACGATCGTGGTATTGAAGTTCACCTGTTAGTTCGCAATCTATTTTATAACCAGGGCCGCCTGTACCTGCAAGGTGTGCTGTTTTTGGATCTTTTGAGTTAGGACATCCCCCTTGAACCATAAAGTTAGGGATCACACGGTGAAAGGTTACTCCGTCATAAAATCCTTCTGTAGCCAGTTTTTTAAAGTTAGCCACAGCTTTAGGTGCATCCTGCTCATAAAACTCAACAGTCATGTTACCTTTATCCGTTTTTATTATTGCTTTGCTCATCGTATGTTTTTTTGAATGCCAAAAATAGTAAATTGAAATGATTAGGTAAAGGTATAAAAACTTTACTTTAGTGTTTTACCTGTTATAACTATGGCACTTAGATTTAAAAGCAGCTTAAAAGGCTTATTATTATACCTTCCGGTGTGTACATTATGCATTTTGCTTTGCCTGGGATTAAAATCGGCCAGGGCATCCTCCATCCTGATTAATATGGACGAAACGCAGAAAAACCATCTTAAAGCGTACGGAATTGCCTATTGGAGCATTGTGCAGAAAGCGGATGTAAGCTGGTTACTGAATTACGAGGGTGGCAGTTTTTTGATTGGTTATAATAAGGCTGTAGAAGATGAATGTAAAACAAGAGGTGTTAGCTACCAACTGTTACCGGATGGAAAAGTAACGGCGATACTCAATGAAATAGCCGATCCAGGTGTAAATATGGAAATGGTAAAACTGGAAAAAGCACCTAAAATTGCCGTTTACTCTCCAAAAAGTAAGCTACCCTGGGACGACGCCGTAACCATGGTGCTTACTTATGCAGAAATCCCTTATGATGTGGTGTATGATGACGAAGTTTTAAGGGATAAGCTGATGGGCTACGACTGGCTGCATTTGCACCACGAAGATTTTACCGGACAATACGGTCGTTTTTGGAGTAGCTTTAAAAATGAAAGCTGGTACCGTAACGATGTGAAAAGTCAGGAAGCCACTGCAGCAAGAAATGGATTTGGCAAGGTAGCTGCCATGAAACTGGCAGTGGCCAAAAAGATGCGTGACTTTTGTGTGGGTGGCGGTTTCATGTTTGCCATGTGTTCTGCCACAGATAGTTTTGATATTGCATTGAGTGCGGATGGTGTAGACATTTGCGAAAGCATGTTTGATGGTGACCGGGCAGACCCAAATGCGCAATCTAAACTTAACTACAACAATACAATGGCCTTTAAGGGTTTTACCATAGACCAGAACCCCTATTATTACGGGCTGGCAAACATAGATGTAAAAATGCAGCGTGACTTAACCGAGAGCAATGATTTTTTTACGTTGTTTGACTTTTCTGCGAAATGGGATTTGGTACCCAGCATGCTGACGCAAAACCACGAAAAGGTAATTAAGGGTTTTATGGGCCAAACTACCGCATTTAACAAAGCCATGGTGAAGCCTGTAATTACAGTAATGGGCGAAAATAAAGGGGCCAATGAAGTGCGCTATCTGCATGGAGAAATTGGAAAGGGCCAATTTACCTTTTATGGAGGCCATGACCCTGAGGATTATAAGCACGCCGTGGGCGATCCACAAACGGATTTAAATTTACACCCTAACTCGCCAGGCTACAGACTAATCCTGAACAATGTATTGTTCCCCGCAGCTAAAAAGAAACCACAGAAAACGTAACGCATTCCTTTATCTGGAAGTACCTGGCATTAATCGTAGAAGTTCCAGCTTACACCAAATTTCATTAACCTGTCTTGCATGGGGTAGTTTTTGATGCTGTAATATCCTTTTGAGAATAGTCCCTGGGCAACATTATCATACTTCAAAAAGATATTTGCCTTACGTAGACCGGCCCTGATCCAAACGTCAGCTATAGGCTCAGTAGGTAAACTGGAATCGTTTGTGGTATTGTAGAACTGACTGGCTGCCGCAGAGTACGACTGCGATTTATAAGGCGTATTGTACCTGATATCGAAACCGACATTGGTTTTTAGCACTTTAAAGAACGTTTGGTTAAAGAAAAATGAATTGAAGGTATAAAACTCTGGCGTACGCATTACGCTGGTCTGGTCTGTTTTCTGATACACCAAATAACTGTCCAGGTTAAATTTACCAAAACTTAGCTTTTTACCCAAGGTAACTTTAATAAGGTTGAGGCTACCATCTTGTTGTTGCGGAGCAATGCTGTTATTGCCTTGCTGCGCAAAATAAAGGTAGTTATTGACCAGGTAATAGCTTGCCCCGGCTTCAAACTTTAGTTTATCATTATAATAATTGAAGGAGAAGTTTACCGTTTTGGTATTCGAGAAATTATTTACCCAGCTGTAGTGGTTGCCAAAATAACGCTCGTAAATTTCTTCGGGAGATTTATTCTGCATATACGCGCCAAGAACAATACGGCCTACAGATTTACTGAGCATCACATTACTTTTGGCTTCGTAAAGGAAATCTCCAATTTGGCGGCCCTGAAAAATCTGCTGAACATCTACGTTAAGGTCTATCCTATCGCTAAACCGATAGCCCAATGCGCCCAATAAAGCTGTATTTTGAAAAGTTGAGCGGTAAGAATAATAGTTTGACAAATCACGATAGCTGGAAATCTGGGTATAGGTATACAAGTCATTTCGAATACCAACGTCAATCTTCAGCTCATTTTTAATGAAGGAACCCGACTTACCACGCAAAAAGAACCCGTACATAAACTCATTCCGGATGTTATTGACATGGGTTGAATCCCGGGTAAAAATGGAATCTACAATTCCCCTTGGCAACACCAAATAATTATCAGACTCATCTTTATGAAAAGAGTAGCTATTGGTATTGTACATAAAGCTATAGCTAACCTTGTTGGTAGGCAATACCTTCTTCATCACTTCCTGATCTACCGTATCTATCCGGCCAATAAAATAAGACTGCTTAATTAGAATGCTGTTTTTACGCCAAAGCTGCCTGGAGTTGGTTAAGTTAACTACTTCTGACTCTCTGGCAATTGGATTAGCTTTATTGGTAAAGATGGAATCATTTGGTGTTGAACCATTTTCCTGTGCCTTCATGGTGTTAAAAACAGCGTTTACCCAAAGGTTGTAGCGTTTGCCCGGAGACTGGTACCAGGAAAACAAAGCTGCATTGAGATCATCACCCCTTTGACGGGAATATTGTCCGTTGGCCCCAATACGGTTGTAGTTGGCCCCCACATTGAGGTTTCTTTTGATATTTTGCGAATGCGTAACCTTTAGCAATTGCTCTACCTGCCCCGAACTGATGTAAGATAGATTGGTAAAAGGAGTTCTTGCCTGATAATACATCACATCATCATGATCCATCGCATAATAATCTAGCGCATGAAACCCGGCATCAAAACCAATGGTTTTTACGGGTTCAAAGAGCATATCTTTTGCAGCCAGTCCTAAGTTACCCGTACCAATGGTGGGCCTGCGTGGCTTTTGAAGTACGCTGTAGTTTTGGAAACCTCTCAAACTGGTATCCAAAGGAAAGGTCTGGATACTATCTTTAGTAAGTTTAAGGGTAGTAAACCGGATGTATTTTGAGGTAAAAACTACGGAGTCTGCTGCACCGTCCAGCTTTTTCCTTAAGGAATCTAACTCCTTATTTTCGTTGACAGTAGTTTTAAGATCCTGGGCCATCGCCGTCCCCGCTCCAAACATTACCAGGCACAAAACAAATAAAACAACGCTTTTAAACATTATAAAGTGGCAATTAATTGGCTTAATATCTGTGTCATTTTAGGCTCAGCAATTCTTGCCGTTTCTATAATCTCTTCTAAACTTACGGGGAGCAATACCTCTGGAAAACCTTCGTCTGTGAGTACCGAAATGGCAAATACCGGAATGCTCATGTGCTTGGCAACAATAACCTCCGGCACGGTACTCATTCCAACTGCATCGCCACCTATAATTCTTAAATATTTATATTCAGCTTTGGTTTCCAGGTTTGGACCAGTAACCGCTACATACACACCTTTATGGCAGCGAATATCCTCTTTAGCCGCAATAGCCAATGCCGATTCAATTAGCTGATGATGATAAGGCTGACTCATGTCTGGAAATCTTGGCCCCATATCTTCATCATTTCTACCCCTAAGCGGGCTTTCGGGCAGCAGATTGATGTGATCGCAAATGACCATCAGATCGCCCTTTTTAAATTCTGGATTTAAAGAGCCTGCAGCATTAGACACAAAAAGATGTTTAATACCTAAAGCTTTAAGTACGCGAATGGGAAAAGTAATTTGCTGCATGCTGTAACCCTCATAATAATGAAGACGGCCTTGCATAGCCACTACCTTTTTACCATTTAAGGTACCAAACAAGAGTTTGCCTGAATGAAACTCTAAAGTAGAAATTGGAAAATTAGGGATATTAGCATACATCAGACTATGCTCAATGGTCATTTCAGTAACCAGTCCACCCAATCCGGTGCCGAGTACAATCCCAATTTCAGGATCAAAATCAGCTATTTTCTGCTTTATGTATTGTACGGTTTCGTGTATGGCTTGAAACATAGTCTAGTATCTTTTTATCAAATGTAATTTTATCTTCGGCTTTAAGCGCTACCTTGACAGGTAAATAATATACCGGCAAATTTAGCAGTAATTCTTGTATAGCAGAACTTAATAAACGCTGCGCGTCCTTTTCTGTTGTGATGATTATTTTTTCTGTACCCGGATGCTGTTTAAACGCTTTGCAAAGCTTGTCAATATCGGCCAGACTAAACTGGTAGTGATCTGGATATTCATGCTGTTCAATGGCCTTAGTATAGTTGCTTATGTAAGAGATAAGCGGCCCTGGGTTGGCAATACCTGTAAGCAAAAACACTACAGTATGTTGATTTACATTAGCAACTGGTTTTGAAGGCTGCCCGTTTAAGGAGATGAGGTCGTCGTATTTTAAAAACGAAAACGAGGGTTTATTTTTTCCAGTACGGAATTTGGCGCTGCATAGCGCTTCATCTGCTGGTGATAAATTTGCTGGTGCCTTGGTAACCAATACTGCTTGTGCCCGTTTAAAGCCGCTAAAAGGCTCCCTTAGATTGCCGGCAGGTAGTAAAAACTGAAACGAACGCAGTTTTTGATATTCAAAAAGAAGGATGTTGAAACCTGCTTTAACCGCCCTGTGCTGAAAAGCATCATCAAGGATAATGAGGTCATGCTGCTGCTGAAGCTGCGCTATGCCATATACCCGATCTTCACAAACCGCCACTGTAACCTGTGGAAATTTACTGAAAAACTGCATCGGCTCATCGCCTATACTTTGAGCAGTAGCGCTTTCATCAGCCAAAATAAAGCCTTTGGTGTTGCGACCATAACCACGGCTTAGAATAGCAATTTTATGCGTGCTTAGTAAACTGACGAGGTATTCTGTTACAGGTGTTTTCCCCGATCCGCCGACGACAAGATTGCCTACACAAATAACAGGCAAATCAAATGCTACAGATTTAAAAAAACCTGCATCATAGAGTTTATTGCGGACAATAACCACCAAACCGTAGATCAGGGAAAACGGAAATAAGAGTAATCGCAGGTATGTAAACATTCTTAAACATCAAAAATAACAATAAAAATGGGAACGGGTTTATTCCTATCCTCTTAACCTGCAAAAGACAATTATATTCTGTTGATTACCTATCTTTGCACAAAAACAACTTATTATCATGCTTAAAGGATTTTTTAACGTACCCGCACCGGTAAACGAACCTATTTTTGGTTATGCACCCGGGAGTAAAGAACGTGAACTTTTAAAGGCTGCCCTGGCTGATGCCCGCGCTAAGCAACCTGATATCCCAATGTATATTGGTGGCGAAGAAATTTATACTGAAACCAAGGGTAAAGTGGTGCCTCCGCACGATCATCAACATATATTGGCAACTTACAACATAGGTAATAAAAGCCATGTACAGCAATGTATTGATGCTGCATTGGCAGCAAAAAGCGATTGGGAAAACCTGCCATGGGAACATCGCGCTGCTATATTCCTGAAAGCTGCTGAATTGATTTCTGGCCCATACAGGTATAAGCTAAATGCAGCCACTATGCTTGGACAGAGCAAAAATGCTTATCAGGCAGAAATTGATGCAGCTTGTGAGCTGATAGATTTTTTACGCTTTAATGTAAGCTATATGGCTGATATTTATAAGCAACAGCCTCCTGTATCGCCAAAAGGAGCCTGGAACAGGGTTGAACAACGTCCGCTGGAAGGCTTTGTTTTTGCCTTAACGCCTTTTAACTTTACTGCAATTGCAGCCAACCTGCCAGCTTCTGTTGCCATGATGGGTAACGTAGTGGTTTGGAAACCTGCAGATACACAGATTTTTGCTGCCAATGTGCTGATGCAGATTTTTAAAGAAGCTGGTTTGCCAGATGGCGTAATTAATTTGGTATATGTAGATGGACCTGAAGCAGGTGAGGTGATTTTTAACAGCCCTGATTTTGCCGGAATCCACTTTACAGGATCAACTGCTGTATTCCAAAACATTTGGAAAACCATTGGAACCAATATCCATAAATATAAAACTTATCCGCGCATTGTGGGCGAAACCGGTGGTAAAGATTTTATCCTGGTACATGGCTCTGCAGATGCCGAAGTATCTAGCACAGCTATTTTACGCGGTGCTTTTGAATATCAGGGACAAAAATGCTCTGCAGCCTCAAGGGTGTACATTGCTAAAAGTTTATGGCAGGCAATTAAAGATTTTATGTTGCGCGACCTTGCTACCTTTAAAATGGGCGGCACCGAAGATTTCAGCAACTTTATAAATGCAGTAATTGATGAGCGTTCTTTTGATAAACTGGCGAAATATATTGACGCTGCTAAGGCAGATGATAGTGTAGAAGTAGTTGCTGGTGGAAACTACGACAAATCTAAGGGTTACTTTATTGAACCTACTGTCTTGCTGGTTAAAGACCCTAAGTACACCACCATGTGCGAAGAGTTGTTTGGACCTGTATTGACCATTTACGTGTATGAAGATACAGAATTTGATGCCATTTTAGAGGTAATTGATACCACTTCTATTTACGCCCTTACGGGTGCAGTGATTGCACAGGATAGATATGCAATTGACAAGGCTTCGCAGGCATTGCGCAATGCTGCAGGTAATTTTTACATCAACGATAAATGTACCGGTGCAGTGGTTGGACAGCAGCCATTTGGTGGCGCCAGAGGTTCTGGAACCAATGATAAAGCAGGTTCTATGATTAACCTGTTGCGCTGGGTTTCTCCAAGAACAATTAAAGAAACGTTTGATCCACCTAAGGATTACCGTTATCCATTTTTAGGAGAAGATTAAACTGCTCATAAAAAAAGCTCCTGGCGTATCGTCCCGGAGCTTTTTTATTTTCAAACCTTTATAATTGGATTAGATGTCCATTTTAAACATCGGGTCCATATCATCAGCTTTAGAATAGCTAAATTTCAGGTCGTTAATTAATCCAGTTTCAAGACTGTATACCCATGCATGTACAGATAGTTCTTGTCCATTTGCCCATGCATTTTGTACAATTGAAGTGCTCATCACATTCATTGCGCTGTGGATGGCATTAAGCTCTACCAAACGATCTACCTTTTTATTTTCTGGCAATGCATCTACCTCTGTCTGGTTTAACCTGTACACGTCTTTAATGTTACGTAACCAGTTGTCAATTAATCCTACTTGTTGGTTGCCATGGGCAGCAGCCACACCACCGCATCCATAGTGTCCACAAACAATGATGTGTTTTATTTTAAGTATATTAACCGAATAGTCTAATACGCTTAACATGCTCATATCAGAATGCGTTACCACATTAGCAATATTCCGTGTTACAAAAATATCACCAGGCATGGTGTTGGTAATCTTATCCGCAGGAACGCGGCTATCAGAACAACCGATCCACAATACAGGAGGTTTTTGTCCGGCAGACAACTTTTGAAAATAGTCTGGGTCTTCTTCTAAGGTTTTAGTTACAAAATCTCTATTACCTTGTAACAAGTTTTCGAGCGTTATTTCTTCTCTTTTTAATAGTTCTTCTGAATTAGCTGCGCACATAATTATTAATTGTTAATTTCTTGAATTTTTGTATTTAATTTAGGTACGTTATATTGGCTCTTAATATTGTCTAAAGTAACAATAATCCCTTTAGTGTAAGCATTGTGCTTGTAGTTAAAAATGGTTTCGAGCACATCTGGATCAATATATCGTGAGTTTTTTCCATCAATAATCACATTTGTTTCATTAGGTATTTGCGTTAATAGCACTTGTATTGCAGCTTTATTTAAGAAGGAAACCTCTTCTGCAAGCTTAATTCTGATGTTTTTACAATTACCTTCTTCAGTTACTTTATAAAAGTACGGATTACGCATATTGGTACGCAAAAGGTAAAAGATAGAAACCAGCATGCCCACCGCTACTCCCTTTAACAAATCTGTTAACAGCACGGCAACAATAGTAATTACAAAAGGAATAAATTGATCCCAGCCTTTATGATACATGTGTTTAAATAAAGCAATACGCGCTAACCTGTATCCGGTAACCAACAAAATTGCTGCCAGACAGGCATAGGGCATCATATTAATTAAACCTGGAATGAATAATAAAGAGATCAAAAGCCATGTACCGTGAAAAATAGCCGACATTTTTGTTCTGGCGCCAGAGTTTACATTTGCAGAACTTCTTACAATAACTGATGTCATAGGTAAACCACCAATCATGCCGCTAACCATGTTACCAACACCCTGGGCCAATAACTCTCTGTTTGTTGGCGTAACCCGTTTAATAGGATCAATTTTATCAATAGCTTCTATACCCAGCAAAGTCTCTAAACTGGCTACCACACCAATGGTCCCGGCGGCAATCCAAACATCTTTATTTAAAATAGCAGAGAAATCTGGCGAGCGGAACAAACTAAAGAAATCTGATACGCCGGTAACAATTGGAATGGCCACCATTTGACTTGGTTTTAACGCCAAGCCTGTATTTTGAAAAACCGCACTTAAACCCACACCAATGAGTACCACGATAAATGGCGCAGGCACACTGCTAACTTGTTTAATTTTAGGCCAGAAGATTAATACGGCAATGGACAATCCACTGATGATAATGGCACCAAGACTAAACTTGCTCAGGGCATTGTTTATGGCAGAAAAAGTATTTTGGTTATCGGTTTGAAAAAAGCTTTCATCGCCAAGAAAATCAGAATCTACACCAAGCGCATGGGGAAGTTGCTTTAAAATAAGCATTAGGCCTATAGCTGCCAGCATTCCCTCTATAACACTGGATGGAAAATAATTACCAATGGTGCCGGCTTTAATTAAGCCCAACACAATTTGCATTACTCCTGCCAGCACCACGGCAAGCAGGTAGGTTTCGTAACTGCCTAATTTTGTAATGGTACCCAATACAATTACAGTTAAACCTGCTGCAGGACCACTTACACTAAGCTGAGAACCGCTAAAAGTAGCAACTACAATACCGCCAACGATACCGGTAATTAGGCCTGCAAATAAAGGAGCACCAGATGCCAGCGCAATACCTAAGCATAAAGGCAGGGCAACCAGAAAAACCACAATACTGGCAGGAAGATCCTTTTTAAGATTCTTCTTTAAAAAATACTTTTTTGCATCCAGTCCTGAAAAGACCGAGCTCTTTTGTTCCATAAAATTTAATATTATCCTTTGTAATTTGAGATCGTTGCTCTTGCATAATGTTCCATATACAAAAGTGTAGGGGCCGCTAAAGCTGCCAAACATCATGACCCGCCTCCATGCCTGTCAGGCTCGAGTCTGATATCAGGCTCGATGGCAAGGTATGCGAAAATCGCAGCAGCGGAACTAACGCTTCGTAAAGGAGCATTTTTAAGATTACACATAAGTCCGCAGGCGGACATGGTAATCAGACCAAACTATTTGGAGGGGGTGTTGGTACAGTGGGGTGAAAAGGATCTACATACCGCTTAAAATGGTCTAAGAAATCATTTTTGATGTTGAAATGGAAAATCAAAGGCAGGTACAAAGGGTCATAATGAAAATTGAATTTACAATCTACATATTTCAAAATCACTTTTGAGGCGTCGCCATCGGCTTCATGCTCCATTTCTAACTGCATAATCACCGACTTCATCGTATCCTTATCAAGCTTTGTAATAAAAACCGGTGCAATAGAAATGACCATTTTGGCGAAGAAGATCCCCAAAAAAGCTATAACGATGAACAGTTTGTATCTCCTGATAAACATATCTAAAGGTAAATATTTAGTACCGTGTTTTCCAAAAGTAATCTGATTTCTGATTAATCAACAATTATTCAGTAAAAACTTTTCAATTCCTTTAAAACAAGGTGGTGCTTACAAATCCTCAATTAACAAGTTTAAAATTAACAGCATTGCAGTTTATAATGTACTTTAGCTTATTGAAATTGCAAACATACAAGCAAATACATCATCGCTAAATGAAGAGCAAAACAGAAGAATTAAAGGAAAAAATTAAACTGGCCAATCTTGGAGGAGGCACCTCAAGAATTGAAAGTCAGCATAAAAAGGGGAAACTAACCGCCCGTGAGCGTATTCATTTTTTAATGGATGAAGATACCTTTGAAGAAATTGGAATGCTGGTAAGCCATCGAAGTACCGATTTTGGGATGGAAAAAGAACAATATCCGGGTGATGGTGTGGTAACAGGCTATGGCAACATCAATGGAAGACTGGTGTATGTTTTTTCTCAGGATTTTACCGTTTTTGGAGGCTCACTTTCTGAAACCCATGCAGAAAAGATTTGCCGGGTAATGGATTTGGCCATGCAAAATGGCGCCCCCATAATTGGCCTTAATGACAGTGGTGGGGCCAGAATTCAGGAAGGTGTAGTATCATTGGGTGGGTATGCAGATATATTTTACCGCAATGTACAAGCTTCGGGCGTTATCCCCCAGCTATCTGCCATTATGGGCCCCTGTGCCGGGGGTGCTGTATATTCTCCGGCCATTACTGATTTTATACTCATGGTAGAACATACCAGCTATATGTTTGTAACAGGGCCTAATGTGGTTAAAACAGTAACCCATGAAGTGGTGACCTCAGAAGAACTTGGAGGGGCAACTACCCATGCTACAAAATCAGGCGTTACTCATTTTGCTTGTATAAATGAGATTGAAGCCATTAGTTATGTTAAAAAGCTATTGAGCTACATGCCTCAAAATTGTGAGGAAACTGCATCGCCACTCGCCTATACACCTGGCGACGAAAGCAGGCCATCGTTAACTACTCTGCTGCCCCAAAATGCTAACCAGCCATATGACATTAGGGAAGCCATAACGGACATAACAGACGCGGAGAGTTTTCTGGAGGTACATGCCGCTTATGCCGAAAATATTGTTGTAGGTTTTGCCAGACTGGCTGGTAGAAGTATTGGGATTGTTGCCAACCAACCCGCTTATCTGGCAGGTGTGCTGGACAATAATGCTTCAACAAAAGCCGCACGTTTTGTCCGCTTTTGCGATTGCTTTAACATCCCTTTACTGGTTTTGGAAGATGTACCCGGATTTTTGCCCGGTACAGACCAGGAATGGAACGGTATCATTAGCAATGGCGCTAAACTATTGTATGCTTTTAGTGAAGCCACTGTACCACGCATTACCGTAATTACCAGAAAAGCATACGGAGGCGCTTATGATGTAATGAACTCCAAGCATATTGGCGCAGATATGAATTATGCCTGGCCAAGTGCAGAAATTGCAGTTATGGGTGCTAAAGGCGCGGCCGAAATCATTTTTAAAAAGGAAATTAGCGAAGCGGAGAACCCGGAGCAAAAATGGCTGGAAAAAGAAAAGTTATATTCTGATACTTTTGCCAATCCTTATCGTGCTGCTGAGCGCGGCTTTGTAGACGAAGTGATTGAGCCCGCTTTTACCAGGATAAAACTGATTAAGGCATTTAAAATGCTCGAAAATAAAATTGTAAACACTCCCCGTAAAAAACACGGAAACATCCCACTTTGATGAAGTTAAGCCGAATAGACGTTTTATTAATGGCCTTTTGCACCGGGCTTATTGTTGCAAATATTTATTACTGCCAGCCCTTGGTTATTCTGGTAGCAAAGGAGTTTAACCTGACTGAAAGCTATGCAGGCCGAATTGCGTCTTTAACACAAGCCGGTTATGCCCTTGGGCTATTTGTGCTGGTACCCCTTGGCGATATGTTTGAACGCCGAAAACAGATTTTATTGATTACCGCATGTGCCGTAGCGGCATTACTACTTGCGGCATTTTCACATGCTTTTTGGATGCTTGAAATTTCTTGTGTGCTTATTGGTGCCAGTTCTATAGTACCTCAGCTGATATTACCCATGGCCGCTAACTTAAGTGCCGATGAAAACCGAGGGGAAACCATAGGTATCATCATGAGCGGCCTTCTGATAGGCATTCTGGCTTCCAGAACCGTAAGCGGCAGCATCGGCTTTATTTGGGGATGGCGCTCCGTTTATTTTATGGCAGCGGGCATTTGCAGTTTGTTATTGGTGCTGATGGCGAAACGATTTCCCATAAGTAAGCCAACTTTTAATGGAACTTATAAAGATTTGGTGATGAGCATGGGGCATTATATCAAAACTCAGCCGGTACTTAGAGAAGCATCAATCATCAACTTCCTTGCCTTTGCCATACTGAGCGCGTTCTGGACCACAATGGTGCTTTTTCTGGCTAACCCACCTTATAACCTTAGTAGTTTACAAATAGGGCTGTTCGGAATTGCAGGCGCTGCCGGTGCAATGGCTGCTCCTTTGGTAGGCAAACTTAGTGACAGTAAAGATCCAAGACGAAACCTGCTGATTGGCCTTTTACTGCAACTTGCCAGTATCGCTACTTTCTACTTAACAGGAAATCATCTTTACCTTTTTGCAATAGGAATTTTATTGATAGATATTGGTCAGCAGGCCATTCATGTAACCAATCAAACCCGCATCTACACCCTCGTGCCGGAAGCCAGAAACCGTCTCAATACTGTGTTTATGTCGGTAAGTTTTGTAGGTGCATCATCCGGATCTGCATTGGGTCTTTGGCTCTGGGATATGGGCAAGTGGCCACTATTCTGTCTGGGCACCACTATCGTTATTTTAATAAACATTTGCATCTACATGCTTTTACAGCAGAATGATTAAAAAGTAAAGCTTTTAAAACCGTGTTTTATATATTTGCTTGATCTGGAAATTTAACACGGAAATATTTCATAGATCATCAAGAACATTTAGTAAAAAACAATAGCATGGCTAAAAATAAAGAAGAAGAAAAAAAACATATACCTGTTGTAACCTCAGAATCCCTAAAATTTTTTGAAGCGTATATCAACAATCCCTCTCCTACCGGATTTGAATACCCTGGTCAGAAAATGTGGTTAGATTACCTAAAGCCATACATTGACGAAAGTTATATTGACAATTATGGTACCGCTGTAGGTGTAATTAACCCTAAAGCTGAATTTAAAGTGGTAATTGAGGCTCACGCTGATGAAATTTCATGGTTTGTGAATTACATTACCAGTGATGGCTTAATCTATGTGATCCGTAATGGCGGTTCAGACCATCAGATTGCACCGTCAAAAAGAGTAAATATCCATACAGATAATGGATTAGTTAAAGCAGTATTTGGCTGGCCTGCAATACATACTCGTGGTGCCGGAGAAAAAGAAGAAGCACCTGCCTTAAAAAATATCTTTTTAGATTGTGGTTGCACAAGTAAAGAAGAAGTTGAAAAACTGGGCATTCATGTGGGCTGTGTAATTACTTACGAAGATGAATTTATGGTACTAAACGACCGCTACTATGTTGGTCGTGCGCTAGATAACCGTGCAGGTGGATTTATGATTGCCGAAGTGGCACGTCTGTTAAAAGAGAATAAAAAAGAACTGCCATTTGGCTTGTATATTGTAAACTCAGTACAGGAAGAAATTGGGTTGCGGGGCGCCGAAATGATTGCACACAGCATTAAACCTAATGTTGCCATCATTACAGATGTTACGCATGATACAACTACGCCAATGATCAATAAAATTACCCAGGGCGAGATGGCTGCAGGAAAAGGCCCGGTAGTATCTTATGCACCCGCTGTACAGGTAAACTTGAATAAACTGCTCGTTAAAACCGCACAAGACAACAACATCCCTTTCCAACGGCAGGCTTCATCCAGATCTACAGGAACTGATACAGATGCTTTTGCCTATTCTAACGGAGGTGTGCCATCAGCGTTGATTTCGCTTCCATTACGCTACATGCACACCACTGTAGAAATGATTCATAAAGAGGATGTAGATAATGTAATTAGCCTCATTTATCATTCTCTTTTAAATATTCAAAAAGATCACGATTTTAAATATTCATCTTAATGAAACCAACTTTATTAATCTTAGCAGCAGGAATGGCCAGCCGCTATGGCAGCATGAAACAAATTGATGGGTTTGGCCCAAATGGAGAAACCATTATTGATTATTCCATTTACGATGCCATCAAAGCTGGTTTTGGAAAGGTAGTATTCATCATTAAAGAAGAATTTCTTGAAGACTTTAAAGGGATTTTTGAACCAAAATTAAAAGGTAAAATTGAAACCGACTATGTGTTTCAGAATTTTAACCTTAAACAATTCGGAATTGATGAAGAAATACACCGGGAAAAACCATGGGGAACAGGTCATGCAATTCTTGCTGCAAGAAACGTAATAAAAGAACCTTTTTGCGTGATTAACGCAGATGACTTTTATGGCTTAGATGCATTTACAAAAATGGTGGACTTTTTGACAACTGAAGTCACTGGAAGCAACTACTCCATGATTGGTTACGAAATTGCCAAAACATTGTCAGACTTTGGTTCCGTATCTCGTGGTGTTTGTAAAGTAAGTCCTGAAGGCTACCTTGAAGAAATTATTGAAAGAACCAAGGTTTTACGTGACGGCGAAGCAATTATTTACGAAGAAAATACCAAACAATATCCCCTGGCCTTAGATACCCGTGTATCAATGAATTTCTGGGGTTTTACACCTGAAGTTTTTAAAATCTCTGTTGAATTATTCAGGGAGTTCGCTAAAAACAATCGTGAAAATCCTAAGTCAGAATTCTTTATTCCGATTATTGTAGAGACCCTGCTAAATTCAGAAAAAGCCGACTTTAAAGTAGTACCCACAGATAGTAAGTGGTTTGGTGTAACTTACAAAGAAGATAAACCTGTAGTACAGGCAAGTTTTGACCAATTGATTAAAGATGGCGTATATCCTGAAAACTTGTGGAATTAGTTTTCAAAAATACAACTGCATAAAAAAGGCCCCCGATAATTACTTACCGGGGGCCTTTCTGTTATATAGGGACGATTATTTAGTTTCGTCTTTTACTTCTTCGAAGTCTACATCAGTAACATTATCTGCGCCGTTCTGAGCTTCAGCAGCACCACCTTGAGGTTGAGCAGCATCAGCACCTTGACCATCTTTGTACATCTCTTCAGAAGCAGCATTCCATGCAGCTTGAAGCTCTTCTTGTGCAGCATCGATATCAGCAAAGTTTCTTGAAGCATGAGCAGCTTGCAATTTAGCCAATCCAGCCTCAATAGGTGCTTTTTTATCAGCAGAAATCTTATCGCCAAATTCTTTTAATTGTTTCTCAGTAGAGAAAATTAAAGCATCTGCACCGTTAATTTTATCTGCTTCTTCTTTAGCAATTCTATCAGCATCAGCATTTTGCTCTGCTTCTTCCTTCATCTTCTTGATCTCTTCTTCTGTTAAACCAGATGAAGCCTCAATACGGATCTTTTGCTCTTTACCAGTAGCTTTATCTTTAGCACTTACGTGTAAGATACCATTTGCATCAATATCAAAAGCAACTTCTACTTGTGGAACACCACGAGGTGCCGGTGGAATACCATCCAGGATAAAACGTCCAATAGTACGGTTTTGAGCAGCCATAGGACGCTCTCCTTGTAAAATGTGGATTTCTACCGAAGGCTGATTATCAGCTGCTGTAGAGAAAGTTTCTGCCTTTTTAGATGGAATAGTAGTGTTAGCTTCAATTAATTTTGTCATTACACCACCCATAGTTTCGATACCTAACGAAAGTGGAGTAACGTCTAATAACAATACATCTTTAACTTCACCAGTTAATACACCACCTTGAATTGCAGCGCCGATAGCCACAACCTCATCAGGGTTAACACCTTTAGAAGGCTCTTTACCAAAGAAAGCTTTAACAGCCTCCTGAATTGCTGGAATACGTGTAGAACCACCTACTAAAATGATTTCGTCAATATCAGAAACTTTTAAACCAGCATTTTTCAAAGCAGATTTACAAGGATCAATAGTACGTTTAATTAAATCACCTGCCAATTGCTCAAATTTAGCACGGCTTAAGTTTCTTACCAAGTGTTTAGGTCCGCTAGCATCAGCAGTAATATATGGAAGGTTAACTTCAGTAGATGTAGTGCTTGACAACTCTATTTTAGCTTTCTCAGCAGCTTCTTTTAAACGTTGTAACGCCATTGGATCCTGGTGAAGGTCCATGCCATTTTCATTTTTAAACTCATCTGCCAACCAGTCAATAATAATGTGGTCAAAGTCATCACCGCCCAGGTGCGTATCACCGTCAGTAGATTTCACTTCAAATACACCATCACCTAATTCTAATACTGAAACGTCATGAGTACCACCACCGCAGTCAAACACAACAATTTTCATGTCTTTGTTTGTTTTATCCAAACCGTAAGCTAATGCAGCAGCAGTTGGCTCGTTGATGATCCTTTTAACAGTAAGACCTGCAATTTCACCTGCTTCTTTTGTAGCCTGACGCTGAGCATCATTAAAGTAAGCTGGAACAGTAATTACTGCTTCAGAAACCTCATGACCTAAAAAGTCTTCTGCAGTTTTTTTCATTTTCTGCAAAATCATTGCAGAAATTTCCTGCGGAGTATATTTACGGTCGTCAATTTCTACACGTGGTGTATTGTTGTCACCCTTTACAACTTTGTAAGGTACACGACCAACTTCTTTAGAAACCTCAGCAAAGCTGCTGCCCATAAAGCGTTTGATCGAATAAATTGTTTTTGTTGGGTTAGTAATTGCCTGACGTTTAGCCGGCTCTCCTACTTTACGTTCGCCATTTTCTGCAAAAGCAACAATGGATGGCGTTGTACGCTTACCCTCACTGTTGGCTATAACTACAGGCTCGTTACCTTCCATTACAGCTACGCAAGAGTTTGTTGTTCCTAAGTCTATACCAATAATTTTTGACATGCTATTTATCTCTGTTTGTGTTTAAAATCGTGTTATTTCTATCTGCTTAACAAGCAATGTGCCAATCAAATTTTGGCAGTTAATTGACATATATTTTTTCAATTAAAGACTTGTAGCCAGTAAACTACTGCTAAAATGTTAATTAAATGAGTATTAATTATGACAGGTTGACACAAGCAGTATTATAATTTGAACAGTTTTTCCAAATGATGATAGCTGATGCCAAAGAAATCTTTAGCCTCTTTAATCTTTTTTAGGATTTGTTTACCGTTTAAATCCAGATCAGCTGCTGGGTTGGCCTTTACGCCTACAATCAAAACATTTTTTGGAGTATGTACATCAGAAATAAATTCCATCACCTTAGTCTTATAACCATAATATTCCAATATAAGTGCACGAATACCATCCGTAACCATTTCTGCCTGTCGCTCCATAAATATGCCATACTTTAAGACAAAATCAAGCTCATTTTTAGCACTGGCGCTAACCATCTCCCTACGGATCTGTTTATGACAACACGGGGCCACCACAATTAACTTTGCACCTGCTGTAATCCCTTTAAATATCGCATCATCCGTAGCCGTATCACAGGCATGCAAGGCAATCAGTAAATCTGTTCCAGAGGCATCAAAATCTTCAATTGTACCAGGTACAAAACTCAGCTTCTTGAAATCAGAACTTTTCGAAATCTCATTACACAGCAGCACAAGATCCTCCCGGTATTCCACACCTACAACATCAACATCCAATCCCAACACCTGATGAAGATAATCATACAAAGCGAAAGTCAAATACCCCTTCCCTGAACCCATATCCGCAACATTACGAATTGAACCTGCAGGGAGCCCCTTAATCATTGGACTCAGAAGCTCAATGTATTGGTTGATTTGTTTATATTTACTCTGCGCATTTTTATAAACAACGCCAGTAGCATCAGTTATGTTTAGCGCCTGCAAATAGGACTTAGAACCAACTGCTTCGATAACCCTTTTTTTCTCCTTATCATGACTTGCCAACGGAACAGGAACAGGCCTTGTATTGAGCAGTCTTTCTCTGAGAGAAATAACTCCCTTTTTATTGTATTCCAAAATAACCTCTTTGCCGGTTGTGAACAATGTCGCAATCCTAAAATCATTACTGATAAACTGCCCAACTAACCGCATCCCATCAACAATACTTAAGTTTTTGATGATGTCCCTGGTTTTATTACGATAAGTAAAAGAAAGCATATCCACACGCTTAATCTTAACCCGTCTAACGTATACATTTTTCAGTTCCTTATCATTTCCCTGATAATTGCCAAGAGAGACCTTTAAAAAGGTGCCGGTAGAAATACTTTCATTTAAATGGTTTTGAAACTGTACTAGAAAAAGTTGGTTTGACATGAGTTCAAATTAGTTAGCAAAGATAGCCTTTTGATTGCTTAAGCACAGCGCGCTGATCGCAACTTTATATTCATAAAAAAAGCCCTGTCCAAATGGAACAGGGCTTTCTTATCTTAAAAAGAAGAATTATTCTCCTTTATCTTCTTGTTTTTCTTCAGCAACTGGCGCTTCAGGAGCCTCATCAGCAACTACTTCTTCAGCTACAACTTCTTCTTTAGCAGGAGCATCAGCTTTTTTAGTTTTGCTTCTACCACGACGAGTTGTTTTCTTTTCTTCAGCTGCAGCCTCTTTACCATAAATCTCATTGTAATCAACCAATTCGATCAATGCCATTTCAGCATTATCACCAAGACGATTGTTTAATTTGATGATCCTGGTATAACCACCCGGACGGTTAGCAACTTTAGCAGCTATATCACGGAACAGTTCAGTCACAGTTTCTTTATCTTGCAAATAGCTAAATACAATACGACGAGAGTGTGTAGTATCGTTTTTAGACTTTGTAATGATAGGCTCAACATACATACGCAAAGCTTTTGCTTTAGCTAAAGTAGTTGAAATTCTTTTGTGCTTAATCAACGATGAAGCCATGTTGGCCAACATCGCCTTACGATGCGAATCTGTTCTTCCTAAGTGGTTTATTTTTCTACCGTGTCTCATTTTTTAATTTATTCAGTGTATACCGTCTCTGTTAGTTTTCGAGGGAATTATACACGATTAACAATATTTGTTATTTATTATTCTTCGTCTAGTTTGAACTTACCTAAGTTCATACCAAAAGATAATTGTTTTGATTTAACAAGCTCCTGAATTTCAGTAAGCGATTTTTTACCAAAGTTTCTGAATTTTAACATATCAGCAACATCATAAGAAACCAGATCAGCAAGTGTACGGATATCAGCTGCTTTTAAGCAGTTTAATGCACGAACAGAAAGATCTAAATCAACAAGCTCAGTTTTAAGGATTTTACGCATATGTAAAATTTCCTCATCAACTTCTTTAGTTTCTTCTTTAGTATGAGATTCCAATACAAGGTTCTCATCAGAAAACAACATAAAGTGTTGGATCAGGATCTTAGCAGCTTCTTTTAATGCTTCTTCAGGGTGAATAGAACCATCAGTAGTAATATCCAATATCAACTTCTCATAGTCGGTTTTTTGCTCAACACGATAGTTTTCAATGGTATATTTTACATTTTTCATTGGTGTAAAGATCGAATCAATCGCTATTACGCCAAGAGTAGTATCGGTAACTTTATTTTCCTCTGCAGGAACATAACCACGTCCTTTATTGATGGTTAATTCTACTTCCAAAGTAACAGATTTCTCCATGTTACAGATTACGAAGTCAGGATTTAAAACCTCAAAATTGTTAGAAAACTTTGTAATGTCACCAGCATTAAACTGATCTTGTCCGTTTACAATGATGAAAACTTTCTCAGAATCGCCTGTATCACCAACTTTCTTGAAACGCACTTGTTTCAGATTAAGGATGATTTCAGTTAAATCTTCTACAACACCTTTCATGGTAGAAAACTCATGAGATACTCCTGAAAAACGAATACTTGTAATGGCATAACCTTCTAATGAAGAAAGTAAAATTCTTCTCAAGGCATTACCAATTGTTACACCGAAACCTGGTTCTAGAGGACGAAATTCAAATGTACCATCGAAATCAGTTGATTTCTGCATGATAACTTTATCGGGTTTCTGAAATGCTAAAATTGCCATTTATAATGTTTTTAGATCGTTATTAATATGTTGTAACGCAAAAAATTTAGCTGCCCGTACGGGCAGCTAATTAAATATATTATTACTTAGAGTATAACTCGATAATTAAGTTTTCCTTAATATTCTCTGGAATCTCATCACGGTTAGGATAAGCTAAAAACTTACCTGTAAGTTCACTTGCGTTCCAATCTAACCAATTAAATTTATTGATTACTCTTCCGGCTACTGAATTTGTGATGGCTTCTAAGGTTTTTGATTTCTCACGAACTGCAACCACGTCACCTGCTTTCAACTGATAAGAAGGGATATTTACTACTTCACCATTCACTGTTACGTGTTTATGGCTAACTAACTGGCGTGCAGCAGAACGGGTAGTAGCAATACCTAAACGATAAACAGTGTTATCAAGACGTGCTTCTAATAATTGCAATAAGTTATCACCGGTAATACCTTCACGGGCAGAAGCTCTGGTAAACAAGTTACGGAACTGACGCTCCAACACACCATAAGTGTATTTTACTTTTTGTTTTTCCATCAACTGTACTGAATACTCAGACTGTTTACCTCTTCTTTTAGACACACCATGTTGTCCCGGGGGATAGTTTTTTCTATCTAATACTTTGTCAGGGCCAAAAATAGGCTCTCTGAATTTACGCGCGATTTTGGACTTTGGTCCTGTATATCTTGCCATTGCTTTTTGTTTTAAAGTATCATGCAACCTTAAGCTGCAGACTCTTAGCTTTAAAAATTAATAATTAAACTCTTCTCTTTTTAGGAGGACGACATCCGTTGTGCGGAAGCGGGGTAATATCTTTGATTGAGGTAACTTCGATACCTGAAACCTGCAATGTTCTAATTGCAGACTCACGACCAGAACCTGGACCTTTAACAAAAACTTCAACCTTACGTAAACCCAGATCAAAAGCTACTTTTCCACAATCCGATGCCGCTTGTCCAGCTGCATAAGGAGTGTTTTTCTTAGAACCTTTGAATCCCATTTTACCAGCTGACGACCATGAAATAGTTTGACCGTTGTTGTTTGTTAGGGTAACAATGATATTGTTAAAAGTCGCATTGATGTGTGCCTGACCAACAGGCTCAATTACTACAATACGCTTTTTGGTTACTTTTTTACTCTTAGCCATATTTATTGTACGCCACTAATTTTATTTAGTAGCTTTTTTCTTGTTAGCAACTGTTTTTCTCTTGCCTTTACGTGTACGAGAGTTGTTTTTAGTACGTTGTCCACGTACCGGTAAACCTTTCCTGTGACGTAAGCCACGGTAACAACCGATATCCATTAAACGTTTAATGTTCAATTGAACTTCCGAACGTAAAGCACCTTCTACTTTAATTCCGTCGTTGATCATGGTACGGATAGCTGATAACTCATCATCAGACCAGTCCTGTACTTTTTTGTTTAAATCGATACCTGCTTCCGTTAAAATACGTTGAGCAGTTGATCTGCCTATTCCGAAGATGTAGGTCAGGCCAATTTCGCCTCTTTTGTTTCTTGGTAAATCAATACCTGATATCCTTGCCATATTTTGTACTAATGTTTGATTAATTGATTAAACGACAGATTGAGTAACCTGTACATTCAATCCAATCATACTTCAATAATTTCTTATCCCTGACGCTGTTTGTATTTAGGGTTTTTTTTGTTGATCACGTAAAGCTTACCTTTACGACGAATAATCTTACAATCAGCGCTACGCTTTTTAATTGATGACCTAACTTTCATTTTATTTATATCTATAAGTAATCCTGCCTTTTGATAAATCGTAAGGCGACATCTCTAATTTAACTTTGTCTCCTGGTAATATTTTAATGTAATGCATACGCATTTTACCAGAAATATGCGCAATAATCTCATGACCATTCTCCAGTTCTACCCGGAACATTGCATTCGATAATGCTTCTCTTATTACACCGTCTTGTTCAATTGAGGCTTGTTTAGCCATATAATCTTGATTTTTACTTAATTAGCTGCTATTAAACAGGGTTGCAAAATTAAATAAAAAATTTTAATTATTCGCCTTTTTTATTTAAAACTTCTTCAATTAATTCAAAGGTAGATAAAACATCCGCTTTACCCCTTCTTACAGCCACTGTATGCTCAAAATGAGCTGATGGTTTTTGATCTACAGTTGTAACCGTCCAGCCATCAGACCAAAACTTAATTCTCGCAGTACCAGCATTAATCATCGGCTCAATGGCAATCACCATTCCTTCCTCCAATTTAATCCCGCTACCTCTTCTTCCGTAGTTTGGAACTTCCGGCTTTTCATGTAGCTTAACGCCTACACCATGGCCAACCAATTCCTTTACTACACCGAATCCGTTATCTTCTGCATGCTTTTGAACTGCATAACCAACATCACCTATTCTTGATCCCACAACTGCTTTCTCAATGCCAAGGCGCAAACATTCTTTTGTTACATCAACAAGTTTTTGCTGTTCAGCATTAATCTCACCGATTGAAAATGTATAAGCCGAATCCCCGAAAAAGTTGTTTTTAATCACCCCACAATCCACTGATATTAAATCGCCTTCCTGAATAACATAATCACTCGGAAAACCATGAACTACCTGATCATTTGGCGAAATACATAAAGAATACGGGAACCCATTGTAATTAAGAAATGCAGGGATCGCACCATGATCCTTAATGAATGTCTCTGCATGATCATTTAAGCTCTTTGTTGTGACTCCCGCGCGGATCACTTTCGCAACCTCAGCAAGGGTTTTAGACACCAACAAAGAGCTCTCTCTGATCAATTCAATTTCTTCTGCAGATTTATAGTAAATTTTTGACATGAATAGGATTAGATCACTGCATTTGTACCGCCAGCAGCTGGAACGCCAGTCCGGCCAGTAACCCTGCCTGTTTTCATTAAGCCATCATAATGACGCATCAATAAATAACTTTCAACCTGCTGTAAAGTATCCAATACCACACCAACAAGGATTAGTAATGAAGTACCGCCGTAGAAATGGGCGAACTCAGACTTAATTCCGAATTTTACGGCTATAGAAGGCAAAATTGCGATAATAGCTAAAAATATGGATCCGGGAAGTGTAATCTTAGAAATGACATCATCAATGAAAGATGAAGTAGACAAACCAGGTTTAATACCAGGAATGAATCCACCATTCTTCTTCATATCATCAGACATTTGAGTTGGGTTAACAGTAATTGCTGTATAGAAAAACGTAAATGCAATAATTAAAAATGCAAAAGTTAAGCTATAAACTAACGACGTATAATCGCTGTACTGTCTTAACCATGTATCTTGTAAAGACGGTGCAAACTGAGTGAGCAAGGTTGGGATAAACATCAATGCTTGCGCAAAGATAATTGGCATTACACCCGCCGCGTTCACTTTCAATGGAATATATTGTCTTACGCCACCAAATTGTCTGTTACCAACAATACGTTTTGCATATTGAACAGGTACTTTTCTTACGCCTTGAACAATCATAATGGTAAACATTACAACAGCAAACAAAGCAGCAATTTCAAGAACCAAGGCAATTAAACCACCACCATCACCAACAAGCCTGGAGCTAAACTCCTGCTGTAAAGCCATAGGAAGGCGGGCTATGATCCCCACCATAATGATTAAAGAAATACCATTACCTATTCCTTTATCTGTTATTTTCTCACCAAGCCACATTACAAATAATGTACCTGCAGATAAAACAAATGTTGATAAAACAAAAAATAAGGTATGATCAATTAGTATCGCCTCAGCAGGAACCTGAGTTTTAACATAACCAACAGCCTGAACAGCTGTAATAGCTACCGTCAAATAACGTGTAATCTGATTTAACTTGTTTCTGCCGCTTTCTCCCTCTTTCTGCATTTTTTGGAAAGAAGGGACAGCGATACCCAATAACTGAACTACAATAGATGCAGAAATATAAGGCATTACTCCGAGGGCCAGGATTGAAACACGAGAGAAAGATCCACCGGCAAACATATCCAGCAAACCCAAAAGTCCAGACTTTTCATTATCGCCCAGGGCAGTTGCATCCACACCTGGTAAAACCACATGAGATACAAATCTATAAACCACCAGAATTATCAGCGTAAAAACTATACGCGTTTTTAATTCTTGAATTTTCCAAATATTACTTAGAGTAGTAAACAGCTTCTTCATTAATTACAATTTTTCAATTGAGCCTCCAACAGCCTCAATAGCTTTTTGTGCAGTTGCAGAAAAAGCGTGTGCTTTAACTTCTATCTTAGATTTAACTTCACCACGAGCAAGAACTTTTACAAGATCGTTTTTCGAAGCCAAACCATGCGCTTGAAAATCAGCAAAGCCAATAGTGGTTAAGCTAAATTTCTCAGCCAATGCCTGAATAACATCTAAGTTTACACTTACATATTCAACACGGTTAATTGGTTTGAAACCTACCTTAGGCACACGACGTTGCAATGGCATCTGTCCACCTTCAAAACCGATTTTGGTTTTGTGACCAGAACGTGATCCAGCGCCTTTATGACCGCGTGTTGATGTACCGCCACGACCAGAACCAGTACCACGACCAATTCTTTTACTACTTTTAATGGAACCTGCTGCAGGTTTTAAATTACTTAAGTTCATTTTTGAAACTTATTGTGTTGCCCTTCGCTTTCACTAATCAGGGACAACGGTTAAACAAAATATATTAAAGGCTGCAAATGTAGAACTATATCCCACATTTACAACCTTTAAAATTATATACTCTCAATCGCAACCAGGTGGTTCACTTTTCTAACCATACCAATGATGGCAGCATTAGCTTCAACTTCAACACTTTGGTTCAATTTAGTCAAACCTAAAGCTTGCATTGTACGCTTTTGGCGTTCGCTTCTGTCGATAATGCTTTTTACCTGGGTTATTTTAATTTTAGCCATAATATTATCCGTTAAAAACTTTGTTTAAATCAACACCACGTTGCTGCGCTACAGTATAAGCATCACGCATCTTAGTTAAAGCATCTACAGTTGCTTTTACCACGTTGTGAGGATTTGATGAACCTTTTGATTTTGCTAATACGTTATGTACACCAGCACTCTCTAATACAGCACGCATTGCACCACCAGCAATAACACCGGTACCAATTGCTGCAGGTTTGATTAATACAAAACCTCCAGAAAATTTACCGATTTGTTCGTGAGGAACAGTACCGTTTAACAAAGGAACCTTTACCAAATTCTTTTTAGCATCATCGATACCTTTTGCAATGGCTTCAGTAACCTCTTTCGCTTTACCCAATCCGTAACCTACGATACCGTTTTCATCTCCAACAACAACAATTGCTGAAAAGCTGAAAGTACGACCACCTTTGGTTACTTTGGCTACACGCTGTATGCTAACTAAACGATCTTTAAGTTCGATTTCGCTAGTCTTAACTCTTTTTATATTGATAGTTGACATCCTTATCTAATTTCAGATTAAAATACTAAACCAGCTTCACGGGCACCCTCTGCCAATGACTTAACACGTCCGTGATATAAATAACCGTTTCTGTCAAAAACAACTTCTTTAATACCAGCTGCGATAGCTTTTTCAGCTACCATTTTACCAACCGCTACAGATTGTTCTGATTTGCTACCGTTAGCAGCAAAATCTTTAGATAATGATGAAGCTGATACCAATGTGTTTCCGGTTACGTCGTTAATAATTTGAGCATAAATCCCTTTATTACTTCTATAAACCGATAAACGTGGACGGCTTTCAGAACCAGTCAATCTTTTACGGATTCCTTTTTTTATACGATCTCTACGAGATAATTTTTTCCCTGCCATGATGATTATTTTTTAGAAGCTGATTTACCTGCTTTTCTTCTTAACACTTCGCCTACAAACTTGATACCTTTACCTTTATATGGCTCCGGAGCACGTAACGAGCGGATTTTTGCTGCTACCTGACCAATCAGTTGCTTATCAATACTTTCTAAAATAATTTTAGGAGTCTGACCTTTTTCTGAAGTTGTTGTTACTTTAATCTCTTCCGGCAATTGGAATACATAGTGGTGAGAATAACCTAAAACAAGATCCAGTGTATTTCCTGTATTTGTTGCGCGGTAACCCACACCAACAAGTTCTTGTTGTAATTTATAACCTTCTGTAACACCAACAACCATATTGTTTAACAATGAACGGTACAAACCGTGCAATGCTTTGTGTCTTTTTTGATCAGTCGGACGAAGAACTGTTAAAATTCCGTCTTCCTGACTAACAGTGATTTCTGAATCTACTGCTTGAGTTAATTCTCCTTTTGGACCTTTAACAGTTACTACGTTATCTTTAGCTACTGTAATGGTTACTCCAGCTGGGATATTAATTGGGGCTTTTCCTATTCTTGACATTTTGTTATCCTCCTTTAATTAATAAACGTGACACAAAACTTCGCCACCAATGTTAAGCTTAGCTGCTTCTTTATCTGTCATTACTCCTTTAGAAGTCGACAGGATAGCGATACCTAAACCATTTAATACTCTTGGCATATTATCTACACCAGCATATTGTCTCAAACCTGGTTTACTGATACGTGATAAAGTGCGGATTGCAGGAATCTTAGTAATTGGATTGTACTTTAAAGCGATTTTAATAACGCCTTGAACAGTTGTGTCCTCAAACTTGTAATTAGCAATGTAACCTTTGTCAAAAAGTACTTTAGTAATTTCCTTTTTAAGGTTTGATGCAGGAATCTCTACAATTCTGTGATTTGCCTTAATGGCATTTCTTACTCTTGTAAGATAATCTGCTATTGGATCTGTATTCATTATGATATAATTGTGATAGTGGTTTCCTTTCCGAACCCTTCGGAACGACCTGCCATCTGTTAATATTTGTATTTGGGTTAAGCCAGCCGGTAAACTACCAGCTTGCTTTTCTAACTCCAGGAATTTTTCCTGCTAAAGCCATATCACGGAATGTTACCCTAGATATACCGAAAGTACGCATGTAACCACGAGGACGTCCAGTTAATTTACATCTGTTGTGTAAACGTACTGCAGATGAGTTCTTAGGTAACTTATCTAATCCTTCATAATCACCGGCAGCTTTAAGTTCTGCACGTTTTTCTGCAAATTTAGCTACCAGTTTCTGGCGCTTTACTTCGCGAGCTTTTACTCCTTCTCTTGCCATTATTGATCTGTTTTAGGGGCTTGGTTTTTAAACGGTAACCCAAATTGTTTTAAAAGTTCTAATGCTTCAACATCATTTGTAGCCGAGGTTACAAAAGTAATATCCATACCTAAAATCTTGCTGATTTTGTCGATGTTGATCTCAGGAAAAATGATTTGCTCAGTAACACCCAATGTGTAGTTACCTTTACCATCAAAACCTTTATCGTTGATACCTTTGAAATCACGAATACGTGGCAAAGCTACGGAAATTAAACGATCTAAAAACTCGTACATGTTGTTATCACGTAAAGTTACACGCACACCTACCGGCATACCTTTACGTAATTTAAAGTTTGAGATATCTTTTTTAGATTTTGCACCTACAGCTTGCTGACCAGAAATGGTAGTCATCTCTAAAATAGAGCTGTCCATAATTTTCTTGTCTGTAACTGAAAAACGGCCAACTCCCTGGTTAATCGCGATTTTCTCCAACTTAGGAACCTGCATTACGCTTTTGTAGTTGAACTTATCTTTAAGTGCAGTTACAATTTCCTCTTTATATTTACTTTTTAATCTTGGTACGTAAGCCATTATTTGATCTCCTCTCCTGATATTTTAGCAACCCTAACTAATTTCCCATCAGCGTTAAGCTTTCTGCCTACGCGGGTTGTTTTTCCTGATTTAGGATCAATCAACTGAACGTTAGAAATATGAAGAGCAGCTTCTTTTTTAATGATACCTCCGTTAGGGGTAGCTGCGTTTGGTTTTGTATGTTTTGATACAAGGTTTACACCTTCAACAAGGACTCTGCTTTTAGTAATTAATACTGAAAGTACTTTTCCTTCCTGGCCTCTTGAATCGCCGGCGATAACCTTAACTAAATCTCCTTTACGGATTTTAATTTTTGGTGTAGTAGTTACTTTATTTTTCATTTTATAATACCTCCGGTGCTAATGATACAATTTTCATGAATTGTTTTTCACGCAGTTCTCTCGCAACCGGGCCAAAAATACGTGTACCACGCGGCTCATCCTGTGCATTCAATAATACTGCTGCATTGTCGTCAAAACGAATGTATGAACCATCTTTACGTCTGATTTCTTTTTTCGTTCTTACTACAACTGCTTTAGAAACTGTTCCTTTCTTAATGTTACCAGAAGGTAATGCACTTTTAACGGTAACAACGATTTTGTCACCAATAGAAGCGTATCTTTTTCCTGTTCCACCAAGTACACGGATAACCAATACTTCTTTTGCGCCGCTATTATCGGCTACATTTAATCTCGATTCCTGTTGTACCATGTTATTTAGCCCTCTCTAAAATTTCCACTAATCTCCAGTTCTTGTTTTTGCTTAGCGGACGAGTTTCCATAATTAGTACTGTATCTCCAATACCACAGTCATTTTTCTCGTCGTGAGCCATAAATTTGGTAGTTTTCTTAACAAACTTACCATAGATCGGGTGCTTTACTTTACGTTCTACCGCTACAACAATAGATTTATCCATCTTGTTGCTTACCACCAACCCGCTTCTTGTTTTTCTTAATTGTCTTTCCATTGCGACTCTAAAGTTATTTTGTTTCAGTAGTTGACTGAGCTTTACGCTTAGTCACTTCAGTGTTTAATCGGGCGATATCTCTTCTTACCTTTTTAATACGGGTAGGATTCTCTATAGCCGAGATCGTATGCGCAAATTTCAACTTAACTAAGTTTTCTTTCTCTTCTGCAATCCTGACTACTAGTTCTTCTTGTGAAAGCCCTGTGATTTCTGAGTTTTTCATTTTATTGTTTTGTTATGTTGCGGGCCTAGAGGTTATAATAACAAGTTACTTACAACATACAGCCCTTAACTTTTTATGCTTCTACGTAATCTCTACGTACTACAAATTTTGTTTGTATCGGTAATTTTTGTGCCGCTAATCTCATTGCTTCTTTAGCTACTTCTAAAGAAACTCCTTCTGCTTCAAAAATTATACGTCCTGGTCTTACAACGGCTACCCAATACTCAGGTGCACCCTTACCTTTACCCATACGTACTTCAGCTGGTTTTTTAGTAACCGGTTTGTCCGGGAAAATTCTAATCCACACCTGACCTTCACGTTTCATGAAACGAGTTACTGCGATACGGGCTGCCTCTATCTGGCGACTGGTGATCCAGGTCGACTCTAAAGATTTGATCCCGAAAGAACCGAATGACAATTCAGCACCACGAGTTGCTAAACCTTTCATCCTGCCCTTTTGCATCTTCCTGAACTTCGTTCTTTTTGGCTGTAACATTTTATTTTAATTTATCGTAAAACGATTTGTTAACTAATTATTTGCGTGGACCTCTGTTCTGAGTGTTTCCACCTCTGTTGTCTCTCTGACCGCCTTGACCAGGACCACCTTGACCTGGGCCTCTTCCGCCACGAGGACCGCCATTGCGGTTATCGTTACGTCTGTCGCCACCGCCACGGTTATCTCTGTCTCTACCGCCAAAAGCACCTTCTGGTCTGCCACCTTTACCTGGAGCATTGTTAGCTGCGCCAATGTTTGGAGAAAGGTCACGTTTGCCGTAAACCTCACCTTTACAGATCCATACTTTAACACCTATTTTACCATAAGTTGTTAATGCTTCAGCCAATGCATAGTCGATGTCTGCACGGAAAGTATGCAAAGGAATTCTTCCTTCTTTATACTGCTCGCTACGTGCCATCTCAGCACCACCTAAACGACCAGAGGTCATAATTTTGATACCTTCAGCGCCCATACGCATAGTTGATGCGATAGTAGATTTCATTGCTCTACGGAAAGAAATCCTTGCTTCTAACTGTTTTGCAACACCTTCAGCTACCAATTGAGCATCAAGTTCAGGACGTTTAATTTCAAAAATGTTGATTTGAATTTCCTTTTTAGTCAATTTCTTCAACTCTTCTTTGATCTTATCCACCTCAGCACCAGCTTTACCAATCACGATACCCGGACGGGCAGTGTGAATAGTTACAGTGATACGTTTTAATGTACGCTCAATTACAACTTTAGATACGCCGCCTTTAGCGATACGTACAGAAAGGTATTTTCTTATTTTTTCGTCCTCAACTAATTTATCAGCATAGTTGTTGCCACCGAACCAGTTAGAATCCCAACCTCTCACGATTCCTAACCTGTTACCTATTGGATGTGCTTTTTGTCCCATTTCTGTTAATTAGTTTGAGTTTCAACGTTTTTACTATCTACTATCAGTGTTACGTGATTTGAACGTTTACGTATTCTGTAACCACGTCCTTGAGGTGCTGGTCTAAGTCTTTTCAACTGACGGCCACCGCCTACCATTACGGTTTTTACGTATAACTGATTTTCTTCAGGGCGAGAACCTTCATTTTTAGTTTCCCAGTTTTTGATCGCTGATAACAAAAGTTTCTCAACTCTTGTAGCTGCATCTTTATTGGTAAATTTTAAAATATGTAATGCTTTCTCAACACGCTCACCTCTGATAAGATCTACAACCAAACGCATTTTACGCGGTGAGGTTGGACAATCGTTTAATTTCGCTACTGCTTCCATCTTTTAATTATTTTTTCTTTTCAGAGTGACCCCTAAATGTTCTGGTTGGAGCAAACTCTCCCAGCTTGTGACCAACCATGTTTTCTGTTACGTATACCGGTATAAATTTATTACCGTTATGCACTGCAAATGTATGCCCCACAAAATCTGGTGAGATCATTGATCTGCGTGACCAAGTTTTAATGACAGACCTTTTGCCTGAATCATTCATAGATACTACTTTCTTCTCTACGTTATGGTCAATATAAGGTCCTTTTTTAATTGAACGAGCCATTATTTCTTCCTTTTCTCTATGATGAAACGATTTGAATATTTTTTAAGTGAGCGGGTTTTAAAGCCTTTAGAATACATACCATTCCTAGACCTTGGCTGACCACCTGATGAACGACCTTCACCACCACCCATTGGGTGATCGACAGGGTTCATGGCTACCGGACGTGTACGAGGACGACGACCTAACCAACGGCTGCGACCTGCTTTACCTAATACTTCATTTGCATGATCAGAATTGGAAACAGCTCCTATAGTTGCTAAACAGGTAACTAAGATAGATCTTACCTCACCTGAAGGCATCTTTACAGTTGCATATTTACCATCACGGGCAGCTAATTGTGCATAAGCACCAGCACTACGTGCCAATTGTGCTCCACGTCCTGGCTGAATCTCAATGTTATGTACAATTGATCCCAATGGAATATTTGCCAATTTCAATGTGTTACCTACTTCTGGAGTAGCTGAATCACCCGAAACTACTGTTTGTCCTACTTGCAATCCTTCCGGTGCAATAATGTAACGCTTCTCACCATCAACATAATGCAATAAAGCAATACGTGCAGTACGGTTTGGATCGTATTCAACAGTAGCTACTGTTGCAGGAATATCAAATTTATCACGTTTAAAATCAATTAAACGGTAAGATTTTTTGTGACCACCACCCATGTAGCGCATAGTCATCTTTCCTGTATTGTTACGTCCTCCCGATTTCTTAGAAGATACAACCAATGATTTTTCGGGCTTGGTTGCTGTAATCTCCGAAAAACTGGCCCCAACTCTAAAGCGGGTACCCGGAGTGACTGGTTTAAATTTTCTTAAGCCCATAGTTTATAATTATTCAATTCTTATTAAATATTCGAGTAATAATCAATTGTCTGTCCTTCTGCAAGGGTTACAATTGCTTTTTTATATTTTGGGCTACGGCCCGTTACTAAACCACCTTTAGTGTTTCTGGATTTCATTTTACCAAGTACAACCATTGTGTTGATCGCTAAAATGTTAACTCCGTACATTTTCTCTATCGCTGATTTAATCTGCAATTTATTTGCTTTAGGCTCTACCTTAAAAGTAAAACGGTTAGACTTTTCAGTCAACGCTGAAGCTTTTTCGGTTAATATTGGTTTCTTTAAAAATTCCATATTATTTGGCAAATGCCTCCTCAATTGTTTTAACAGAACCAGCAGTCAATAAAAGTTTGCCACAGTTCAATACATCATAAGTATTCAACTGATCTGCATAAGTAACTTTCACTTTCTGAATGTTTCTTGCTGATAAATAGATATTGTTATCTTGCGCAGGTAAAACCAACAATGTTTTCTCATTTGTCAGGTTCAATGCACTCACCAAATTAATGTAGTTTTTAGTTTTGATCGCGTCAAAAGTAAAATCTTCCAAAACAACAACATTGTTATCCTGAGCTTTATAAGTCAATGCAGACTTACGAGCCAATGATTTTAATTTTTTGTTCAATTTAAAACTATAATCACGTGGTTGAGGACCAAAAACGCGACCACCACCATTAAACAATGGAGATTTAATACTACCGGCACGAGCACCACCAGTACCTTTTTGTTTGTATAATTTACGGGTTGAACCAGCAATTTCGTTACGTTGTTTAGATTTGTGCGTTCCCTGACGTTGGTTAGCCAAATACTGCTTTACATCTAAATAAATCGCATGGTCAACAGGTGTAATACCGAATACGGCTTCAGGAAGCTGCACTGTAGCACCTGTCTCTTTTCCTGAAATGTTTAATACTTTAATTTCCATCTGCTTACTTATCTAAGATTACGTAAGAACCTTTAGCTCCTGGTACGGAACCGCTAACTACCACAAGGTTTTGCTCAGCATAAACTTTCAAAACTTGTAAGTTCTGAACTTTCACTCTGTCACCACCCATTCTTCCTGCCATGCGCATACCTTTAAATACACGTGCCGGATATGAAGCAGCTCCAAGTGAACCTGGTGCACGACCTCTGTTGTGTTGTCCGTGGGTTTGTCCACCAACACCACCGAATCCATGACGTTTTACAACACCTTGGAAACCTTTACCTTTTGATGTACCTACAACATCCACAAAATCGCCTTCAGCAAAAATAGACACGTCTACAGTATCGCCTAAACTTAACGATTCTTCAAACGGGTCAAACTCTACCAATTTACGTTTTGGGGTGGTGTTTGCTTTCGCAAAATGGCCTTTCAAAGGCTTTGTTGTGTTCTTCTCTTTAGCTTCACTGAAGCCTAACTGAACTGAAACGTAACCGTCAATCTCTGCGGTCTTTACCTGTGTTACCACACAAGGCCCAGCTTCGATCACTGTACAAGGAATATTCTTCCCGTCTGCGTCGAAAATGCTGGTCATTCCTACTTTTTTTCCAATAATACCTGACATTTTTTATTTTTAATTTAACACCCATCGAAGCAGTAGGGCTTCGTTCAAGGTGGATACACTTCCCGTTAAGGGACGGCAAAAATAGGAAATAAATCTTAATGTTCAAATAGTTAGCGTATTATTTTTTAAAATAATCACCAACTATTTTTAATTCGGGAATAGCTGCCGTAGAAGTCCGGCTTTAACCCACCAGTTTATTGCTTAGGCTAAACAAAATCACCGCTAAAACAAACAAACCGATGATTACGTACATATAATCACGTTCTATGAGAAATCCGAATACAGAAAATAACACCCTTGTAATTGGGGTAAAAATTAACAACAGCACGCCAAACTGAATAATTGCAGCACCATCCATAGTACGCAAGCCCGCAAATACTGCCGTAATGGAGGCATATTTAGCCTTTGTAGAATCAAACTCAGCATAGCTGATCAAATGGTAACTATTCATCAAAAGATATAAAATACCACCAATAAAAACTACCGTCATCGCCGCAACAACACCAGCACGTAGCAGCGTACCTAAAATAACCTGTATGTCCTTATCTCCAGAGATTTTTTTTCCGCTCGCTCTCATATTTTACCTGACAACCCATTATAAATCATTTGCAGTGCTAAAAAAACCACAACCGCCGCAAAAATTACCTTCAGTTTATCTGTCTTTGTATTGATCAATATTCTTGCACCCAGCGTAGAGCCTGTTAAAACGCCAAGCGTAACCGGCATCGCAATTCCGGGATCAATCTGTCCACGGTGCAGGTAAACCACAGCACTTGCTGCAGCAGTCACGCCCATCATAAAATTACTGGTGGTAGTGGAAACCTTAAATGGGATACGCATAATGTTATCCATTGCCAATACCTTTAATGCACCAGATCCTATGCCCAGTAAGCCAGAGATAATACCCGCAAAAAACATCATTACAAAGCCGCCAGCTACATTATGCACGCCATATTGTACAACCTCACCATTTACCGGATAACTTCCATTTAGCTTAAAAAACCTGGCCATAGGGCTTGAAAAATCATCGTTAGAATGATCTATCTTTTTTCTCACCATCATAATGGCCGAAAAAAGCAAAATACAACCAAACATTACCGCAATATATCCCGGATTAAGATAAACAGTAATTACCGCTCCAAATATTGCGCTAACAGTGGTAGCAATTTCTAAAAACATTCCAATTCTTATGTTCGTAATTCCCTCCTTAACATAAGCGGCAGCAGAACCAGAAGAGGTCGCAATTACAGATACAATAGATGCGCCAATTGCATAATGAATATCCACCCCAAGCACAAGTGTCAACAATGGAATGATGATCACCCCGCCTCCAAGACCAGTAAGAGATCCAAGCAAACCTGCCAGGAAAGCACCCGCAAGAACAATGATTGTAAATAATAAGACCGACATTGCTGCAAATATAGACTATCCTTTGAAAACACAATAAAAATTAGATATCATTGTTTAAATATAGCAAGACCATTAAATAATTATGAACAGAACGATACGATCTATCATCAGCATTTCACTTTTAACAACAGGGGTTGCAACAGCACAAGTAAAAGATACCCTTAGAAATCCAACAATGGATATTCCGGTAGCCCTTACCACCAAAGAAGATCTTAGTTTAAACGGACAATACCAGTCTGTACTTTCAAAATCCAAAACACTTAATGGATATAAACTCGTTAACCCCGCAAGGCTTTCCAGCTTTTGGAAAAGCCTGAGCGATACCCTTAGAACAGAACGCAAACAACTCTCCCAATCTAAAAGCTTACTGTCTGAACACAAGCAAACAATAGATACGCTCAGAGCGCAATTGGCCGGTAAAGACAATACGCTGGCAAGTGCTAATGCAAAATTAGATGAAATTAATTTTTTGGGCATCTCCTTTAGCAAAAGTACCTACAGCACCATAGTATGGTCGTTGATCATCATACTTGCCCTCGCACTGGCAATAGTAATTGTCCGTTCGGTCAAATTTATTCAGGAAGCAAAATATCGAAGTGGGCTATATGAGGAGATTTCTGAGGAATATCAGAAGTATAAAGTAAAAGCCAACGAGAAGGAAAAGAAGCTTGCCAGAGAATTACAAGATGAGCGCAATAAGCTTGATGAACTAAAAAACAAAGGTTAATGCCGCTTAAATATAAAAAAACCTCCCACGATTACTCGGGGAGGTTTTTTTATGACGTACTAAATATCATTAAACTTTAATTTCTACTTCAACACCGCTAGGCAATTCAAGTTTCATTAAAGCATCAACTGTTTTAGAGTTAGAGCTATAAATATCTAACAAACGTTTGTAAGCGCACAATTGAAATTGCTCTCTTGCTTTTTTGTTCACGTGTGGTGAACGCAAAACAGTAAAGATTTTTTTCTCTGTAGGCAACGGAATTGGTCCGCTAACAACTGCACCCGTAGGCTTAACAGTTTTTACGATTTTCTCAGCAGATTTATCTACCAGATTGTAATCGTAAGATTTCAATTTAATTCTGATTCTTTGGCTCATAATATATGTTAATAAAGGCGGCTGGTTAGAGCTATTAATAACCAGCTGCCAATTTTTTAAATTAATCTATTGATTTAATTCTTCCTTTAGATTTAGCAATTACTTCATCCTGTACGTTTTTAGGAGCTGGATCGTAGTGATCAAATTCCATAGTAGACGTTGCACGACCTGAAGTGATGGTACGCAACTGAGTTACATAACCGAACATTTCCGAAAGTGGTACAGTTGCTTTAATTACTTGTGATCCGTTACGGGTATCCATACCTAAAAGCTGACCACGACGACGGTTCATGTCACCAATTACATCACCCATGTTTTCCTCTGGAGTCAAAATCTCAATTTTCATGATTGGCTCCATCAATACCGGATTACATTTAGGCAATGCCTCACGGTAAGCCATTTTAGCTGCAAGTTCAAATGATAAAGCATCTGAATCGACTGCGTGGAATGAACCATCAATTAAACGAACTTTCATGTCTGGTAGTGGATAACCAGCCAATACTCCGTTAGCCATAGAAGCTGCAAAACCTTTCTCTACTGAAGGAATAAACTCACGTGGAATTGAACCACCTGTAATTTCGTTTACAAACTGTAAACCACCCTTTTCGAAATCAGCATCAATTGGAGAAATAATAACCTGAATATCCGCGAATTTACCACGACCACCAGATTGTTTTTTATACGTCTCACGGTGTTGGATAGTTCCGTTGATTGCTTCTTTGTATGCTACTTGTGGCGCACCCTGGTTAACCTCAACTTTAAACTCGCGTTTCAAACGGTCAATCAAGATATCTAAGTGAAGCTCACCCATACCAGAAATTACAGTCTGACCAGTTTCCTCGTCTGTCTGAACCCTGAAAGTAGGATCTTCTTCAGCAAGTTTAGATAAGCCCATACCCAATTTATCAACATCAGCCTGAGTTTTAGGCTCAATTGCCAATCCGATAACCGGCTCAGGGAATACCATTGATTCCAGAACAATTGGGTTTTTCTCTTCGCAAAGTGTATCACCGGTTTTAATATCCTTAAAACCTACAACAGCAGCAATATCACCAGCACCTACGTTAGGAATTGGGTTTTGCTTGTTTGCGTGCATCTGGAAGATACGTGAAATACGCTCTTTGTTCTCAGAACGTGCATTGTAGATATATGAACCTGCTTCAAGGTTACCTGAATATACGCGGATAAAGCATAAACGACCAACAAAAGGATCCGTTGCAATTTTAAAAGCTAAAGCTGCAAAAGGCTCTTTTTCATCTGGCTTACGCAATATTTCTTCTCCTGTTTCAGGATTAGTTCCAACAATACCTTCAGAATCCATCGGTGAAGGCAATAATTCCATCACGTAATCCAACATCGTCTGTACACCTTTATTTTTGAAAGATGAACCACAAACCATAGGAACAATTGTTGCATCCAAAACTGCTTTACGTAAAGCATCAAGGATTTCACGCTCAGTGATTGAATTTGGATCTTCAAAGAATTTCTCCATCAAAGATTCATCATAATCAGCCACAGATTCTAATAATTTCTCTCTCCACTCAGCAACTTCATCAATCATATCTTCAGGAATTGGCACTTCAGTAAAGGTCATACCTTTATCATGCTCATTCCAAACGATACCACGGTTGTTGATCAAATCAACTACACCTTTGAAATTATCTTCAGCACCGATTGGTAATTGCAAAGGAACAGCATTACTGCCCAACATGCTTTTAACCTGTCCAACAACTTTAAGGAAATCTGCACCAGAACGGTCCATTTTGTTCACGAAACCAATACGGGCAACGTTATAGTTGTTAGCCAAACGCCAGTTAGTTTCAGACTGAGGCTCAACACCATCTACAGCCGAAAACAAAAACACCAACCCATCCAATACACGTAACGAACGGTTTACCTCTACGGTAAAATCCACGTGTCCTGGTGTATCAATGATGTTAATGTGGTAACTCTGACCTCTGTATTTCCATCCTACTGTTGTAGCAGCAGAAGTAATGGTAATACCACGCTCCTGCTCTTGTGCCATCCAATCCATGGTAGCTGCACCTTCGTGCACCTCACCAATTTTATGACTAACACCAGCATAGTAAAGGATACGCTCAGTTGTTGTAGTTTTACCTGCATCAATGTGAGCTGCAATTCCGATATTTCTTGTAAATCTTAAATCTCTTGACATTATATAATTTCAATTATTAGAAACGGAAGTGAGAGAATGCTTTGTTGGCTTCAGCCATTTTATGCGTATCTTCTTTTTTCTTAACGGCTGCACCTTCACCTTTAGCTGCTGAAACAATTTCACCTGCTAATTTTTCCTTCATGGTTTTTTCACCACGCTTACGAGCGTAAGAAATTAACCATTTCATGCCTAAAGCAATTTTACGGTCAGGTCTTACCTCAGTTGGAACCTGGAAGTTTGCACCACCTACACGACGGGATTTAACCTCTACTGCAGGCATAATGTTTGTTAAAGCACGTTTAAATACTTCTAATCCGTTCTCACTGGTTTTTTTCTCAGCTAGTTCCACTGCATCATAAAAAATAGAATAAGCGATAGATTTTTTTCCATCGTACATCATATTGTTTACAAACCTTGTTACCTGAACATCATTGAATTTTGGATCAGGAAGGATAATTCTCTTTTTTGGTTTTGACTTTCTCATTATTTTTCCTCCTGATTATTTCTTTTTACCTTTAGTTGGTGCAGCAGCTACCTGTCCTGGCTTAGGACGTTTAGTGCCATATTTTGAACGACGTTGGTTACGACCAGCAACTCCTGAAGTATCTAATGCTCCACGGATGATGTGATAACGTACACCTGGTAAATCTTTAACACGACCACCACGAATCAACACGATAGAGTGCTCTTGTAAATTGTGACCTTCACCAGGGATATAGGCATTCACCTCTTTTCCATTGGTTAAACGTACACGTGCAACTTTACGCATTGCTGAGTTTGGTTTTTTAGGGGTAGTGGTATATACACGTGTACATACACCTCTTCGCTGTGGACAGCTGTCCAACGCAGGAGACTTACTCTTGAACTCCAGTGCTACTCTACCTTTTCTAACTAATTGTTGAATGGTTGGCATTGATGATTTTGTTACTAATTAATGTTTAAAAACTTTACCCCTTACTAAGGGACTGCAAAGGTAGCACATTGTAATTTAAAAATCAATACGTTACCAAAAATAATTCTGCAGGGCAATTGGTTTACTAAACATTTAATCCGAAACTTTTATGGTAAGCTGACAGTATGCTGGAGTTAAGTTGAAGGTAAGCTGAACACTTCTTTGCCCTTTCATTACCCATTGGTACACCTTTCTTTGCCCTTTAGTTGTCATTCGTTAAAGAATAGACAATGAAACTGCAACTAAAGAGTAAGGAAAACTTCAGGTTAACTTCAACTTTACCTCAATTTACCTTCTGCTTGCCTAAAATAAAACTAATGAAAGGTATTGAGGTATAGTTTTTCTACCTTTTTACGTGCCCAGTCGGTTTTGCGCAGAAATCTTAAACTGGAATTCATTGTAGGATTGTTATTAAAACATGCTATTTTAATCAGCTGCCCCAGTTCTTCCCAGCCGTAATGCCACACCAGCTGTTTAAGGATAAACTCTAATGTTTTTCCATGAAGCGGATTATTAACCTGTTCCTTTCCTTCCATGCTGCAAAATTAATAAGATTCAGTAAGTTTGAGGTATGGAATTAAAATTAGGAGATTTTGTCCGTTTTGTAGACGAGAATTTAGAGGGGTATGTAACCCGCATAATAGATAAGGAGATGGTTGGCGTTACAGATGCCAATGATTTTGAAATACCTGTACTGGCAACAAAAGTGACCCTGGTACACGGCGACATTCCAGATAATGACAATGTTGTCAACAACAGACCTTTGGCCAAAGTAGCAACCCCTGCTATTTTTGTAAAAGAAGGTATTTACCTTGCTTTGGTGAGTGATCAGCATAGTGCTTCAGTGGCGCACTTTCATCTGGTTAATGAGAGTTCATTTGGTTTGATGGCTGTACTGACTACCGAAAAATCAGACTTCTATAAAAGCGAATTTGCAGGGCCTCTTGCCGCACACAGCAGCAAAAAGATTTATTCTGCCAATATGGGCGACATACAACTCTGGCCGAAATTCAGGTTAGAAATCCTGTTTTATGCCACCAGCGACATTGCACCACCAAAACCACTAGTTTACCATGAAAACCTAAAAGGCAAGGATCTTTCTGTAGCTAAAGTAGACATCACCCTGTTAAAAAGTAAAGGCTGGCTGATTAGACTAGATACTCCAGAACCTGAGCTTGACTTAGCTAAATTAAGAGACAGTTTTAAATAGAAAAAGGCCCTGAGGGCCTTTTTCTATTTCTATTTAGTTCTTACTTATTCCAGGTATTATTACCCTCATTTGCATCCGGCAATACCTTCTCAGGATCAATCACTACAGCTACCACTTCTTCAGAACCCGGATAATGTACGGTCCAATTGCTGTTGCGCATCCAAATATCTACAGAAACCTTTACGATTTCCTTCTTACCACTTTTCGTGGTTATGCCCAATATAATTGGCATTGGTAGTTTACCAAGGTTTGCGATCACAATATTACAACCATCACTAACACCATTTTTTTGTACTTCCTTAACACTAACGATGCCTTGGTCCATACTCCAGTTCTCTAAAAACCAACCCCTCCAAAACCAGGCTAGATCCTCACCAGCACCATTTTCCATGGCATGGAAAAAATCGTATGGTCCAGGGTGCTTAAAAGCCCAGTTTTTAATGTAGTTTTTAAAAGCATAATCAAACCTGTCCGCTCCAATAATCTGGTTGCGCAAAATTTCCAATCCCCAGGAAGGTTTAGAATAAAGATTAGTACCAATATTGGACTCCCTCATCCCGTCGGGCATCAGCATAATATTTTCCAATGATGGATTAGACAAATATTTAGCCACCTGGTGCATGTCAGGGCGTCCCTCTTTATATTCGCCATTGTTAAATGCAGCAGTTGATAAGCCATTAATAAAGGTATTAAAACCCTCATCCATCCAGCCGTATTTACGTTCGTTACTACCTACAATCATAGGAAACCAGCTGTGGCCAAATTCATGATCCACCACTCCCCAGGCATCAGCGTTTTTACTTCTCCATCCACAAAACACAATGCCAGGATATTCCATACCACTGATATTACAGGCAATGTTCACCGCCATTGGATAAGGATATTCAAACCATTTGTTAGAATAATGCTCAATAGAAGCTTTTACATATTCTACGCCCCTGCCATAACTATCGTTTCCATTACTCTCTACAGGTTGTGCAGACACCGCCATTGCCTTTTTTCCGCTCGGCAAGTTAATACGTGCCGCATCCAATACAAAAGCTTTTGAAGAAGCCCAAGCCACATCCCGTGTGTTGTTCATTTTAAATTTCCAGGTCAGCTTATCTTTTGCAGGTCTGGATTTAGCATCTGTAACTTCAGCTTCAGAACGGATAGCAACTTTTTGGTCGCTAACTTTAGCCGCCTGCCAGCGTTTCAACTGTTCTGCTGTAAAAACCTCCTGTGGATTGGTCAATTCTCCTGAGCCCATAACGATGTGGCTTGCAGGCGCAGTAATTGCGAAATCAACATCTCCATACTCGCAATAAAACTCACCAGCCCCCCAATAGGGTAAAGTATTCCAACCTAAAATATCGTCATACACACACATCCTTGGAAACCATTGCGCAATAGTAAACACCTCACCATTCTTGGTCTTTAAATGGCCCATCCTGTCTGATCCGTTGATTGGAATTACAAAGCTAAAATCCATTTTAATGGTCACAACATCTCCAGCAGCAGCCAATGGCTCCTCAAGACGGATTTGCATCCTGGTATCCTCAATAAGGGAGGTAAATTTTACCGGCTTTGCTTTTTCAGTAACCGTAAGTCCTGAAATTTTATAACCACCACTCACCTTTTCTCCCCTGGCACCGTATCGGCTTCCGGCAGCAATCATTTCACTTCCGCGAGACTTCTCTGCAAAAAGATTCTGATCCAGTTGAAGCCACAAATAAGGCAACTTATCCGGACTATTATTTTTATAAGTTATGGTTACCGTACCATTAACCGTATTGGTAGCCTCGTCCAGGTTTGCTACAATGTTATAATCAGCTTTATTTTGCCAGTACTTTGGTCCCGGATATCCGCTTGCTGAACGAAATTCATTTCCGGCCTGAGGATAAAAAATTGGGCCAAATGCAGCTTGAGAATCATAGCTACCTGTAACCGCGGGCTGCTGTGCCCAGCTGTTAAAGCTCAGGCCGCAAACCAACAGATTCAAAAGAAGGGTAAACATTTTTTTATTCATATAAATTTTGTTTGGTATTGGGATAAAACTAATTTGCTTTAAGCTTAGGCATAGGAGCCAGTTTGCGTTGTTCAACGGGTATTTTTAACCAGGTTTGTTTTGCTTCTGCAATATAATATGCATAATTAAAAGGTCGTTCACTTTTTACCCTGGCTACAGAAGGGCGGAAATAAGCAATAAAATCTTTAAGTTCCTGCCCCTTAAACTTGGTCAGTTCTTCTACCGTTTTCTCATTAAAATTAAGTCTTATTTCTGTTTCCAGGCTATCCCTGGCGTCCAGCATACGCGCTTTCTGCTGATCCTTTTTATACCTGTTATGTCCCAGGGCAAAAGTTATCCCGCCCGCACGATCGGTATTTTTCTTTCCTTCCAAACCATCAGTGCCTACACGCGTAGGTGCTTTTGCATTTGGATCAGGGCCTGCATTAAGGTAAGGAGAAACCGTAGCAGCCCGTATATTTACTTCTTTCAAAGCAGTAGAATTGGTAGGCAAAAGAACTGTTTTAGGCTTCAAATCTACCAAATATAAGGAGTCTGTATGGTAGCCTAAAAGTGTAAATTCAAGTACGTCGCCCTGCTTAGCCAAAATTTCAAACTGTCCGGCAGCCTTAGTCGTTACAACTTGTTTATTACTTAAGTTTCTTACCGTAACCTTCTGTAAGGGAAAAGATTTATTATCATAATCGTATACATTTCCACTTACTTTAGACTGCGCCAACAGCCCAATCGGAGTTACAAGTGTAAAGAATATCAGGAGTTGTTTCAGTATTTTCATGTCTTTCAAATTTAGTTGAGTTTTACACTTCAGTACAGAGTTTAACAAAAATTAACATTAACTGTTTAACGCATTAGCTAAACTTAGCTGCGTAGGCCGCTTCATCAAATCCAATTAAAACCGCTTTTCCTTCTTGTTCTAAAACCGGGCGCTTAATGGCGCTGGTATTTTTCAGCAGCACAGCAATGGCAGAACCTTCATCTGCAACACTCCCTTTTTCCTCATCACTCAACTTCTTCCAGGTTGTCCCATTTTTGTTCAGTACTTTTTCCCAGCCAAAAGCCAGGCACCATTCCCTAAGCTTCTCTTCAGAAATTCCTTTCTTTTTAAAATCAT
Source organism: Pedobacter sp. MC2016-14 (assembly GCF_020991475.1). Taxonomy (NCBI): domain Bacteria; kingdom Pseudomonadati; phylum Bacteroidota; class Sphingobacteriia; order Sphingobacteriales; family Sphingobacteriaceae; genus Pedobacter; species Pedobacter sp. MC2016-14. The sequence continues at coordinate 1,694,713 of NZ_JAJMPA010000001.1, read as the reverse complement.
GAAATTCATATTGCAAACCTTTTTCCTTTAACCAGGTTTGCGCTTTTTTTACTGTATTACAATTGGGTATTCCGTATAAAATCATTCAACAAAATTAGATTAAATTCAACTAATTGTTTAGCATTCCTTACATTTATCACGCCATCGTCATGAAGGCCCCTATTTAAATCATATTCTATGTTTAAACTATCCTTTAAACAACAAGTATTAGCAGGCTTTGCAATATCGCTGATCTTTGTGCTGATTTCTGCAGTTACTTCTTACTATAGTGTAAAATCTTTAAATGAAAGCAACTTTTGGCAAACCCACACCTATCAGGTCATTAACCTAACGCAGCGTATTGAGACAGAATTACTTAATACCGAAACCGGTTTAAGAGGATTTGTAATTACGCAAAAACACAGCTACATAGATCCTTACAGTAAAAACTCTACCAAGATCATTCCGAGCATCCATGAGCTTAAAAAACTAGTTCATGACAGGCCAGAACAGGTAGCACGGGTAGACTCACTGGAGTTTTACGCCACAAAGAAAATACTGGACATGCAGGAAATTCTGCAGGCCAATTCTATCTCAGGAAAGGATCAGGCGGTAACGCGGATGATGACCGACAGAGGGAAATTCTTTAAAGACCAAATGTTGCACATCAGCGAGAACATCATCGACCTGGAAATGAAATTGCTAAAAGAAAGGCAAGTTACAGCAGCAGAAAAAAGTTCGCAAACCATTGCAATTGTCTTGGTCAGTGCACTCATCATATTTTGCCTGATCCTGTTCCTGTCCTCTTATATAAAAAGGACATTTGACGAGCAGAAATCAACAGAGCTCAGAATCAGGGAAAGCAATGAAGAACTGGAAAAAGTATCTGCTGAAAATGAAGCTAAAAACTGGATGCTCTCCGGAGCATCAGCCATCAATGAGTCTTTACGTGGAGAACAAGAGGTAGATGAACTCTGCAATCACGTAGTTTCCAGAATGTGCAGCTATTTAAATGCACGCGTTGGTTCACTGTACCTATTTAACCGCAAAACAAATAGTTTAGTGCTTACCGGTACTTATGCCTATGAGCATAAAAAAGGAAAATCGAAAGAAATCAGCCTTGGTGAAGGTTTGGTAGGACAAGCAGCCATAGAAAAACAGATTATACAACTCAATGATTTGCCTGCAGATTACATCAAAGTGAGTTCATCCCTGGGCAATACCCCTCCAAATACACTAATTGTATTACCTGTTCTTTTTGAGAACGAAATTATAGCTGTAATGGAAATTGGCCTGTCTAAACAGCCAACAGCCATGGAACTGGATTTTTTCACCCGTATTGCGGTAAACATCGGCATTGGTATTAACAGTGCCATGGCCAGGGCGCAATTACGTGACTTATTCACACAAACGCAGCAACAGGCAGAGGAATTGGAAAGTCAGCAGGAAGAGCTGCGCACCACCAACGAAGAACTTGTTTATAAGTCAGAACAGCTTCAGGCTTCAGAAGAAGAACTTCGGGTTCAGCAGGAAGAACTGCGCCAGACAAATGCAGAACTGGAAGAAAAAGCGCAACAACTAGAAGAACGCAACCTATCTATAAATGAAGCTAAAGAGGCCATCAGCATGAAGGCCGAGGAACTGGAAATTTCAAGTAAATATAAGTCAGAATTTCTGGCCAATATGAGCCATGAACTACGCACGCCTTTAAACAGCATTTTGATCCTGGCCAGGATTTTAAAAGAAAACAAACCTGAAAACTTAACGGAAGATCAGATTAAATATGCTGGTGTTATCCACAATGCAGGCAGTGATCTACTTACCCTGATTAATGATATTCTGGACCTCTCCAAAATCGAATCCGGAACAATCGATCTTCATATCGAGCCTGTTCGTCCAGAGGAACTTACCAAAAACATGGATCTACTTTTCAGGGAGATTGCAAGGAGTAAAAAAATAGAATTTACAACAGTACTGGCAGAAAATCTGCCCGCAACAATAGATACAGATTTAGCCCGGATAGAGCAGGTCATCAAAAACCTTTTATCAAATGCATTTAAGTTTACGCCAGAGCACGGTCTGATTACTTTGCAAATTGGCAAGGCAAAATTAAACCAACGATGGTATTCAGAACAGCTGCAAAATTTCACGAATGATATCATCTCTATTTCCGTTAAAGACTCAGGGATTGGAATTCCAGAAGACAAACAGAAATTAATTTTCGAAGCCTTTCAACAAGCAGATGGTTCTACCAGCAGAAAATACGGTGGAACCGGGCTTGGCTTATCCATTAGTAAAGAACTTGCCTATATACTTGGTGGAGAAATCCAGGTAGAAAGCGTTCCCGGAGAAGGAAGTACGTTTACGCTCTTTGTCCCTGCAAAACAAGAGCTGCAGGACAAATCACTACCTGAAGAGGCCGAAATATTGGGACACAACTTTATAGCACAAATTCCTGCAGAGGCCCTTCCTGTTCAACAAACCAGAAGCGACGCTGAGCTCACTTTGCTGATTGTAGAAGATGACCTTAATTTTGCAGAAGTACTTAAAGACTACGCAACACAAAAAGGGTTTAAGGCTATCATTGCCCTTAGTGGCGATGTAGGTCTAAAAATGGCAGAGGAACAAATTCCGGATGCGATTGTACTTGATGTTATGTTGCCTGTAATGGACGGCTGGACCATCTTAAAAAAGCTAAAATCAAATCCAAACACCAAACATATCCCCGTACACATGATGTCGGCCGGAGATGAAAAAACTTCCAGGGCACAACAGGAAGGAGCCATAGGTTTCTTAAAAAAACCAATCGAAAAAGAAGAATTAGACCAGGCATTTGATCTCTTGAGTGCCGCACATATCAAGTATAATTTTAAAACAGTACTACTGATTGAAGACCAGGAACTGCAAAGTCAGCTGGTTAAAGAACAGTTAACAGAAAAAGGCGTTGAAGTAACGCAAGCTTTTAATGGTGACGAAGCCCTGAAGATTCTACAAACACAGCGTTTTGATTGTATCATTCTGGATTTAAACTTACCCGATATTTCTGGCTTCGATTTATTAGATCAGATAAAATCACAGCCGGCCTTAACACACATTCCTGTCATCATCAATACAGCAATGGAATTAGATCAGGCAAAAATTGCACACATCATGCAATATACGGAGGCTATGGTTTTAAAATCTAACAAATCAAATGACAGGTTAATTGATGAAGTAAGCCTGTTTATGAATAAGTTGAAACAGGAAGGGCAATCTACCACAGCTACTACCCAAAAAATGGCTTCTACCAGCATAGAAAAAGTGCTTAAAGATAAAACCGTATTGATTACAGATGATGATATGCGAAACATCTTTGCATTATCCAGTGCCTTGCAAGCCTATGAAATTAACATCGTGATTGCCAATAACGGCAGAGAAGCCATTGAAAAGCTTGATGAAGTAAATCATATAGATTTAGTGCTTATGGACATCATGATGCCCGAAATGGACGGTTATGAAGCCATGCGCCACATCAGACTAAAAAAGGAGTTTGCAAAACTTCCTATTATTGCACTTACTGCAAAAGCAATGAAAAACGACAGGGAAAAATGTATTGAGGCCGGGGCAAATGATTACATATCAAAGCCTGTTGATGTCGATCAGTTATTGTCTATGATGAGGGTATGGTTGAGTTAAGCTATGATGAACTAACGGGACTGGTTTCACTGATCAAAAACATTCATGGCTTTGACTTTGCAAACTATTCATCTGCATCTCTGAAACGAAGGGTTACAAGGATTATGCAACTCCAAAAACTGAGTCTTTTTGATTTGCGTATGTTGCTGACCAATGATGCAGACTATTTTGAGCGCTTTCTAATCGAGATCACGGTAAATGTTACCGAAATGTTTAGAGATCCCATGTTTTATAAATCTGTAAGGGAGCATATTCTGCCGTACCTAATGTCTTATCCACGTATTAAAGTATGGAATGCCGGCTGTTCAACCGGTGAAGAATTATATTCATTTGCAATTCTGTTTGAAGAAGCCAACCTTTACGAACGTAGTTTCTTTTATGGTACGGACATCAATTCGGATGTGATTGAAATTGCAAAAAGTGGCATATACGACCTGCAAAAAATGAAACTATACTCAGAGAACTATCAAAAAACCGAAGCATCAAGTACACTCTCCAACTATTACTCTGCAAAGTACGATGCTGCTTCTATCAACCATTCTCTAAAGAAAAATCTACTTTTTTCCATCCACAATTTAGCGTCAGATGGTGTTTTCAATGAGTTTCAGGTCATTTCCTGCAGAAATGTCTTAATATATTTTAACACAGAACTTCAAAAACAAGTTATTGAGCTTTTTTATAATAGTTTAGCTAATTTTGGCTTCTTGTGTTTAGGTAGCAAAGAAAGTTTAAGAAATGTAGAAATCGGACGTTTCAAAATCATCGACAAGAAAAATAATATATATCAAAAAATAGCTTAGCATTACTAGAGGGTACCAATTGTAAATTTATGGAGAAGATTAATATATTAATTGTTGATGACCGTCCGGAGAACATCATTGCGCTCGAAGCTTTGCTGCAAAGGGATGATGTAAACCTGATCAGTACCACCTTGCCCAATGAAGCTTTGCGCCTCTCCTGGGAAATGGACATTGCCATTGCATTGGTAGACGTTCAAATGCCTGAAATGGACGGATTTGAACTTGTAGAAATCTTAAAAAGTAACCCCCGCACCAAAGATATCCTTGTTATATTTGTTACCGCTATTTCTACTGAAACAAAATATGCTGTTAGAGGCCTTAATACGGGCGCAGTAGATTATCTATACAAACCACTGAATCCTTATGTAACCTCAGCCAAGGTTGATTCCTTTATTCAATTGGTGCGTTTTCAAAGAGATGTAAAGCAAAAAAATAAGGAGTTAGAAGAGTACCAGAAAAAACTTATTAAAGCAAGGGAACAGGCAGAACAGGGCAAAAGAATTAAAGAAAACTTCCTCGCCAATATGAGCCATGAAATAAGAACTCCAATTAACGGAATTATTGGCTTAACCCACCTGCTGGATAAAACTCCACTTACAGAAGATCAGAAAGAAATGATTGGGTTACTGGAAACCTCATCCAATTCCTTGCTCGGGGTCATCAATGACATCCTTGACCTTTCTAAAATCGAAGCAGGTAAATTTAAAATCAACCGGGCAGCAACAGAATTACCTAAACTTTGCCAGGCTGTAGTAAACCTGCTAAAAATCCGTGCTAAGGAGAAAGGATTGGAGATGATCATTGATCTGGATAAAGATCTGCCTTTAATGGTAATGGCAGATTCTCTAAGGCTAAATCAGATCCTGATGAACCTGATAGGTAATGCCATAAAGTTTACCACAGAAGGTAGTGTAACGTTAAAGGTTGAAATCCTGGATCGAAAGGGGAATAACCTGCAGATCAGGTTTTCGGTGATTGACACCGGAATCGGCATCGCTCCGGCCAACATTGATAAAATATTTGAGACTTTTGAACAGGCAGAGGATAAAACAACAGTGCAATTTGGTGGTACAGGCCTGGGACTATCTATCGCAAGGAACCTCGCTCAGCTTAAAGGAGGCATCCTTGAAGTTAGCAGTGAAGAATCTAAAGGAAGTGTCTTCTGTTTTACAAACTGGTACGAAGTTTTACAAAATCCAACTATAACCAAAACAGCAAATGCTACAGAACCAGAAGCATTTAACGACGTCAAAATCCTCATCGCAGAAGACAATCCAATTAATAAATTCCTGATTGTTAAAATCCTAAAAGGCTGGAACGTTGAACCTGATGTAGTAGAAAACGGACAAGACGCGTTGGACAAATTAAAAATAAACCATTACGACCTGATTCTAATGGATACTTATATGCCAGTTATGAATGGCCTTGAGGCCATCAGGCATATCAGGGAGGGCTATGTTCCAGGAAAAGAAGCCATTCCTATCATCACTTTCTCTGCTGCTGTAATGGCTTCCGATAAACAAACTGCTATTGAGGCCGGAGCAAATGACATTGTGAGCAAACCATTTAACCCGCAAGATTTACACCTTAAAATCAGTAGCCTGATTAAAAAATAGCAAAATAGCTACTTGTTAAAGTTGGTCATCGTCTGAGCGGGACCAATGGTTACAAAGCTCTGGATCAGCGCTACACTTTTATCAATCAAAGCAGGTAGTTCAGGTTGTTCTTCTTTATCAAATAGATCGAGCACATAATCTACCTGGCGCCCTTTTGGAAAATTATCACCCACGCCGAAACGGAGACGTGGATAATTCTGGCCTCCACATACACTTTCTATGCTCTTTAAACCATTATGACCGGCACTGCTTCCCTGAAGTTTTAACCGTAGCTTCCCAAAAGGGATGGCCAGGTCATCTACAATAACAAGCACATTTTCAGGCGCAATTTTAAGTTCGTGCATCCAGTAATTTACTGCTTTACCGCTCAAATTCATAAAGGTAGTAGGCTTAATCACATGCAATTTCCTCCCTTTGTAAGCAAGCTCTGCATAATAGGCCAGTCTTAGATTAGAAAAAGTTCCGCCAAGTTGTTTAGCCAGTTCATCAGCAATATCGAAACCAATGTTGTGCCTTGTATGCGCGTACTCAGGCCCAATGTTCCCCAAGCCAACTATTAAATATTTCATTTTTAAAGTATCCAGTAAATTCTGCCAAAGATAAAAGTTTTAAACAAAAAAAGCGGTTGATGCATAGGCACCAACCGCTCTTAATTCAGTTAGAATTGAAACTATTTCTTTCCAGCAGCGTTTTCTGCTTGTTTCAATGCTCTAGACATACCAACAGAAACGATGGTATCTTCAGGAGTATTTAAAACAGTGTAGTCTCCTGCTACCAGGTTACGTACTCTGAATAAATTACCAACTTCTAATTTACCAATGCTCACTTCAACAACCTGAGGCATGTTTGAAGGTAAAGCTTTTAAGCGAAGTTTACGCAATTTTTGAACAAGTTTACCACCCATTTTAACACCTGGAGAAGTTCCTGTTAATTTAACAGGGATTTCCATTACGATTTCTTTATCTTCAAACAACTGAAGAAAATCTATGTGTAATAAAAGGTCAGTTAACGGGTGAAACTGCATATCTTTAATGATAGCTTTAGTTTTAGTACCGTTAAGATCAATTTCTACGAAGCTTGCTTCAGGAGAATAAATAGCATCTTTTAATTCAGTAGTAATTACAGCAAAGTGTGCTTGCTCTTTTCCACCATACAATACTGCAGGAACTTTGCCTTCATAGCGAAGCTCTTTAGCATCGCGTTTCCCTACGTTCTCTCTTGGAGAACCGCTAATTGCGATTGTTTTCATTTTTTATTTATTTATTGTTAATTGCGACGGCTTTAACACCATCATATTGTTTTATTCTACTAATATTAAACCGTAAAAAGGTCGCTGATAGAACCATGCTCATTTACATTGGCAATTGCCTTGGCAAATAATGAAGCTGTACTCAGTACCCTTATTTTAGGGCTGCTCTGTTTCAACGGTATGGTGTCCGTAACAATAAGCTCAGTAAGCATAGAGTTCTCAATGGTTTCATAGGCGTTACCAGACAAAACCGGATGCGTACAAACTGCACGAACACTTTTAGCACCGTTCTCCATAATTAAAGCTGCAGCTTTAGCTAAGGTACCAGCAGTATCACAAATGTCATCCATCAACACAATGTCCATCCCTGTCACATCCCCTATAATAGACATCGATTCTATCTCATTTGCACGTTTACGACGTTTATCACAAATTACTACTTCTGCATTAAAAAACTTGGCAAAAGTACGCGCCCTGTAAGAACCACCCATATCTGGTGATGCAATGGTTAAGTTTTCAAGTCCCAAACTTTTAATGTAAGGTACAAAGATTACAGAACCATCCAGGTGATCAACAGGAACATCAAAAAAACCTTGTATCTGTGCGGCATGCAAATCCATGGTCATAATCCGGTGAATCCCGGCAGACTTCATCAAATTTGCCACCAGTTTAGCACCTATAGCAACCCTTGGTTTATCTTTCCTGTCTTGTCTAGACAAACCATAATAAGGTACCACGGCAGTAATGTAATGCGCAGATGCCCTTTTAGCCGCGTCAACCATCAGTAGCAGTTCCATTAAATTATCTGAAGGCTGGTAGGTAGATTGAATCAGGAATACATCACATCCTCGTATAGATTCATCATAAGAAGGTTGAAATTCCCCGTCGCTAAATTTACTTAAGGTTACGTTACCTAACGGCTTGCCGTAACTTTCGGCAATTTTGTTTGCTAATTCCTTTGTGCCACTTCCGGCGAAAAGTTTAACTGGGTTAAATTGCAATGGCATGATTGAGTGGGTATCAATGCTGGGTTAAAAAAAATCGGATTGCGTTTTAACTCACAATCCGAATATGTTTTGTTGCCCGACCAGGATTCGAACCTAGACAAACGGTACCAAAAACCGTTGTACTACCTTTATACTATCGGGCAATCTTCCGTTCAAAACGCTTGCTCTGAATTGGAATGCAAATCTACGCACATTTTTCAAATCTGCAAATACATTTGAAAAAAAAATCACTTTTTTTTTCAACCGCCAGTTTTACAGCTTAAAATGAAATTAAAATATGTTAAACCTGACCAATAAATATCCAATTATCAATCTTATTCTTTAATTTCGGCAGCATTTTTAGCCCTCAAAGTTTAACTTTTATATCATAATGAATTATTCAAAAATTAATAACATCACTGGCTGGCTTTGTTTTTTTATCGCCACAACAACCTATATTCTAACCTTAGAACCTTCGGTAAGTTTCTGGGACTGTGGTGAGTTTATTGCATCTGCACTTAAAATGCAAGTTGTACATCAGCCTGGTGCCCCGTTATTTTTGATGATACAGCGATTCTTTTCTCTTTTTGCTGGCGGAGATTTAAAACAAGTAGCTTACTTTATGAATGTAGGCTCTGCAGTAGCCAGCGGAGCAACCATTTTGTTTTTATTCTGGACCATTACAGCTTTTGCCAGAAAGATGTTTGTTAAATCCGGCGAAGAGTTAACCACTGCACAACTGATTTCCGTAATGGGTGCCGGTGCAGTAGGTGCCCTGGCTTACACCTTTTCTGATAGTTTCTGGTTCTCTGCTGTAGAATCAGAGGTATATGCACTCTCTTCCCTGTTTACCGCAATAGTAGTTTGGGGAATCATGAAATGGGAAGCCAATGCTGATGAGCCACGTGCCGACCGCTGGTTATTGTTCATTGCATACATCATGGGCCTTTCTATTGGTATCCACTTACTAAACTTATTAACCATCCCCGCCATTGCCTTTGTTTATTATTTCAAAAAAACCGATAAACCTACCACATCCGGAATTTTTAAGACAGGCCTCATTGGCATCCTGATCCTCGCAGTAATTCAATATGGAATTATCCAGTATCTGGTAAGCGGCGGTGCATATTTCGACCTGTTTTTCGTCAACACACTTGGCCTCGGATTTGGAACAGGCGTGCTTGTTTTTGCCCTGCTCGTTATTGGATTGCTGGTTTGGGCCATCCGTTATTCTATACAGCACCAAAAGAAAATCTTAAACCTGGCCTTATTATCTACAGTACTTATCATTTTCGGATATGCGTCGTTTTCAATGATTGTTATTCGCGCTAAGGCCGATCCGAATCTAAATAACAGTGATCCAGACAATGCCTTTGCATTTTTGAGCTACTTAAATAGGGAACAATATGGCGACAGACCTTTATTGTTTGGTCCCAATTATAATTCAGAAAAAACAAACCTTACTGAAGGAAAAACCTTATACAGAAAAGGTGCCGAAAAATATGAAGTAGCTGGTAATAAAACCGACTATGAATACGACAGAACCACTCTGTTCCCAAGGATGTTTAGCGACGATAGCCGACACGTAGAATACTATAAAGATATGATGGGCTTTGACGACAGTCATTTCCCGGGCTTTTTTGATAACGTAGGCTGGTTAATGAAGTACCAGATCGGCAGCATGTACATGCGCTATTTCTTCTGGAATTTTGTAGGACGTCAAAATGACGATCAAGGTCAGGGCAGCATTTATGAAGGGCAATGGTTAAGTGGTATCAAGCCAATTGACGCTATCTTCCTTGGCGATCAGAAAAATCTCCCCCCAACAATAGTAGAAAGCAAAGCCTATAACCGTTTCTTCTTCCTCCCTTTAATTATCGGAATTATTGGTGCGGTATGGCACTTTAAACGCAATCAAAAGGACGCAGGAATTGTAGGATTGCTCTTTTTCTTTACCGGTATCGCCATTGTGCTGTACCTGAACCAAAAGCCTTTAGAACCTCGTGAAAGAGATTATGCTTACGTAGGATCCTTTTATGCTTTCGCCATCTGGATAGGTCTTGGTGTACTGGCTATTAAAGAATGGGTATTTAAGAAATTAAGTCCGGCACAGGGTGCCATCGGAGCCACTGTCATTTGCCTTTTCTGCGCACCGGTTATCATGGCCGCACAAGGCTGGGACGATCATGACCGTTCTACCAAAATGGTAGCGCATGATATTGCGGTAGATTACCTTCAATCTTGCGCACCAAACGCAATTCTCTTCACTTATGGTGACAATGATACTTATCCATTGTGGTATGCTCAGGAAGTAGAAAACATACGCCCTGATATTCGCCTCGTGAATCTTAGCTTATTTGATACAGATTGGTACATCAATGGAATGAAGCGGAAACAGAATGAATCTGCGCCATTACCGATTACCATGAATGAATCCCAATATGTACAAGGTGTTAGAGATGTTATGTATTACCAGGATTACAAACTGGAGGGTTCTGTAGAATTAAAAAACATTGTACAGGTATTGTTATCTGACAATGATGAAGATAAAGTCCCTTTACAAAATGGCTCAAAGGAAAACTTTATCCCAACTAAAAACTTCAAGTTAACCGTAAATCCCGCAGATGTTATTAAAACAGGAACCGTAAGTGCTGCCGATGCCTCTAAAATTGCACCAGAGCTTCTCTGGACATACAACAAAGGCTACGTAACTAAAGGCACCCTGGCTTTCTTTGATATCCTAGCTCATAACGACTGGAAGAGACCAATTTATTTTGCCAGTACAGTGCCTTCAGAGCAATTTAATGGTTTAGATAAGTATCTGTATAATGAGGGCCTGGCTTTACGCTTATTACCGCTAAAAGCAGACACCTCATCACAAAGTGCTGAGCTGCTAAATACTCCTGTACTATACAACAATGTCATGAACAAATTTGTATGGGGAAATATTAAAAATGCCAGCTATCTGGATCCACAATCCTCTGATGACATTTCTATTTTTGCCAACGTATTTAACAATACCATTTCGGGCTTGCTTAGAGAAGGCAAAATTGCAGAAGCCAAAAAAGCCGTAGACAAATATTATGAAGTCATGCCTACCCGTTTCTATGGCATGCGCTCCATGATGGGTACCTATTTTATGGCCGAGAACTTATATGTATTGGGCGAAACCGCAAGGGCAAATGCACTCATTCAGAAATCTGCTGATTTCATCCAGAAAGAATTAAGCTATCTGGCAGATGTGTCAGCAAGCAAAAACAGACTTGTAGGAGAGCAAAATGTAAGGCTTGGACTTTCATTCTTAAACCAAATGGCAAGAACCACAACAGATCAAAAGCAAGCAAAATTAGCCGAACAACTTACCAACCAGTTTAAGGCACTTGAAATGAGATTTGGCCAGTTTTACGGCCAAATGCAGGGACAGTAAATCCAAAATAGGTTATTATAAAAATGGCCCGCAACTTAAAGTTGCGGGCCATTTTTATGTATATGTTTCTTATAATGCTCCGTAGAAAAAAATTAATCTACCACTACACCCATTGCACAGAACTTGTCTATACGTGTGGCTACAAGTTTATCTGATTTTTCTTTACCTAGTATTGCCAAATCCTTAAGAATTTGAGCTTTAAGGGTTTCACCCATTACTTCAGGGTTTTGATGTGCGCCGCCAAGAGGTTCTTTGATGATACCATCAATCAATTTGTTTTTAAACATATCAGCAGAAGTGAGTTTTAAGCACTCTGCTGCTCTTTCCTTATAATCCCAGCTTCTCCATAAAATAGAAGAACATGATTCAGGAGAGATCACAGAATACCAGGTATGCTCAAGCATGTAAACCTTATCACCAATCCCGATACCCAATGCACCTCCAGATGCACCCTCACCTACTACAAAGCAAAGAATAGGAACTTTTAAAAGTGACATTTCTAAAAGGTTCCTGGCAATGGCCTCTCCCTGTCCGCGCTCTTCAGCTTCCAGACCTGGGTACGCACCCATGGTGTCAATAAATGAAATGACAGGTTTGTTAAATTTTTCGGCAAGTTTCATCAAGCGCAATGCTTTACGGTAACCCTCAGGATTTGCCATTCCAAAATTACGGTACTGACGTTCCTTGGTATTTTTACCTTTTTGATGACCGATAATCATTACCGTTTGCCCGTTAATGGTAGCAAAACCGCCAATAATCGCTTTATCATCCTTTACAGTTCTGTCCCCATGCATTTCAATAAAATCATCGCAAATCATATTGATATAATCCAGCGTCTGAGGACGCTCTGCATGGCGTGAAAGCTGAACTTCCTGCCATCCTGTTAAATTGCTATAAACGGAGGCCCTGGTAGTGGCTAGTTTTTCCTGTAATTCTGCTAAAGTAGCAGACATATCTACTTTTGTCTTATCGGCAACCTGATTGATTTTTTCAATCTGCTGTACTAATTCAGCAATAGGTTTTTCAAAATCAAATGACGTTTTTATCTGTTCCATAAGTGGGCGGTAAAAATAGGCATTTTATTTAAAACTCAGAAAGAAAAGCAATTTACTTGGTGCTTATTTCTTGCGGTCGGTAGTATAACGTACTAGCTGCTCCAGGCCCGTCCTCGCATCGCCGGGCTCAAAACTATGTAAAATATCAAATGCTTCCTGCTGATATTCTTCCATTTTCTGATTGGCATAGTACACACCATCCTTACTGTTTACGAAATCAATAATCTGCTGAATCTTAACAGGATCGTCCTGATGATTTTTTACCAGGCTAATGATCTTCTTCCTTTCTGCCTTATCTGCTTTATTTAAAGCATATATCAAAGGGAGTGTTACTTTTTTCTCTTTAATGTCTATACCAAGCGGCTTACCAACATCATCTGTACCAAAGTCAAACGTATCGTCTTTTATCTGGAAAGCAATGCCTACCTTTTCTCCAAAAAGACGCATTTTCTCAATCGTCTCTTCATCTGCACCAGCAGAAGCGGCACCACAGGCACAGCAAGAAGCAATTAGGGATGCGGTTTTTTGGCGGATAACATCAAAGTACAAAGCCTCACTGATGTCCATTCTGCGTACTTTTTCAATCTGTAGCAGTTCTCCTTCGCTCATTTGTTTAACCGCTTCAGAAACAATTTGCAACAACCTGAATTCGTTGTTATTTACAGAAAGCAATAGTCCCTTAGCCAGTAGATAATCTCCAACAAGCACGGCAATTTTGTTTTTCCATAATGCATTGATAGAAAAAAAGCCCCTGCGCTCATAGGCATTATCAACTACGTCATCATGAACCAGCGTAGCGGTATGTAACAGTTCTACAAGTGCAGCACCCCGGTGTGTAGATTCAATAATGCCCCCACATAATTTTGCCGCAAAGAATACGAACATGGGTCTGATTTGTTTACCCTTACGCTTAACAATGTAGTGCGTAATACGATCCAATAACGGTGCATCGCTGTGCATTGATGCCTTGAATTTTTCTTCAAAGACCTCAATATCTTTTGCTATTGGTTGTTTAATTTGATTTATTCCCGGCATTAAGGGTAAAAAAATGTGTTCACAAACTTAATTTAAATTTCCTTTAATATGAGCAAAAATCTGCTCCGCATGAACCCTGGAATTTTCTATGAACCATTTATGGGTATCAACACCTCCGCAAACTACACCCGCTAAATATAAACCGGGAAGGTTAGTTTCCATACTTTCAGCATCATAAGCAGGATTTCCATTAGCGTCTAGTTCCACGCCTAATTTACGCAGCATCTCAAAGTCTGGTTTGTAGCCGGTCATTGCAATTACAAAATCGTTTTCAATCTTCAGCATCCCCTTTTCCGTTTTAATACACACGGCATCTTCTTCAATTTCAGTCAATTCTGCATTAAAATAAACCTTTATCGCACCTTCCTTAATCCTGTTTTCAATATCAGGGAGTACCCAATACTTTAAATTAGGGCCAAGGCTGCCACCACGGATCACCAGCGTAACCCTGGCACCCTTCCTGTACGTTTCCAGGGCAGCGTCTATAGCCGAGTTGTTGGCCCCTACCACAACTACATCCTGAAATGCATACAAATGCGGGTCTTTATAATAGTGTGCTACCTTGGGCAAATTTTCTCCGGGTATGTCCATCATTACCGGCACATCATAAAAGCCTGTAGAAATCACTACTTTAGCTACATTATAATGCTGTCGGGAAGTTTTAACTGTAAATCGCTCATCGTCCCTCTTTTGAAGTTCTTCCACACGTTCAAAAAGACGTATGTTCAAAGAGAATTTTTCAGCAACACGCCTGTAATACTCTACGGCCTCATTACGATTCGGCTTAGGATGAATACTAACAAAAGGCACGCCCCCAATTTCCAGCTTCTGAGAAGTAGAAAAAAATGTCATAAATACCGGATAGTTATATAAACTATTCACAAGCGCTCCCTTTTCTACAATGACGTAGCTTAAACCGGCATTTGTGGCCTCTATGGCACAAGCCATCCCAATAGGTCCGGCTCCAATAATTAAAACATCGTATTCATCCATTTTACACGGTAGCTTTCATAGCCTTAGATGGACAGGCAAAGTCTGTACGCTGTAAACCTGTATCCTTTAAAGCACCATAACCACCAGCAATGTCAATTACATTTTCTACGCCTCTGGCTTTCAATATAGATGCTGCAATCATAGAACGGTAACCTCCGGCACAATGAATATAGTACGTTTTTTCAGGATTGATTTCAGTTGTCCATTCATTAATATAATCCAATGGCCTGGTCAATGTATTTTCCAAATGCTCAGCCTCATACTCGCCTGGTTTGCGAACATCCAGTGCATTTACATCAGGATTTTTATTTACAATAGCCTCAAATTCTGCTGCCGTGATAGAAGAAATTGTATCCAGGTCTTTACCTGCAGCTCTCCATGCTTCAATTCCACCCTCAAGGTAACCAATAGTAGCATCATAGCCAACACGCGCCAATCTCGTAATCGCTTCCTGTGCTTTATCGGCTTCGCCAACCAATACAATTGGCTGGGTAAGGTCGGTAATCAAAGCACCAACCCATGGCGCAAACTGTCCGTTCAAACCTATATTCACAGAAGAAGGAATAAACCCCTTTGCAAACACCTGCGGATCTCTGGTATCTAAGATCACCGCTCCAGTGTGATTTACCAGTTCCTCAAATTCCTGCGCAGCTAATGGCTTTAAACCTTTCTGATAAACCTGATCTACGCTTTCATAACCATTTTTATTAATGGCTGCATTTTTAGCAAAATATTGTGGAGGCGGCAAAATACCATCCGTCACTTCTTTGATAAATTGTTCTTTGGATGTTGCTTTCAAAGCATAGTTAACTTCTTTCTGATGACCCAGGGTATCAAAAGTCTCCTTACTCATATTTTTACCACAAGCAGAACCTGCACCATGTGCAGGATAAACAAGTACCTCATCTGGCAAGGTTAAAATTTTATTATGCAAAGAATCATATAATGTTCCCGCCATATCCTCTATGGTGAGATCGCCTTTTTGAGCCAGGTCAGGACGCCCAACATCACCAATAAATAGCGTATCTCCACTAAATATGCAGTAAGGCTTCGCATTTTCATCCAGCAATAAAAATGTAGTAGATTCTGGTGTATGCCCTGGTGTATGCAACACTTTAATGGTAAGCGCTCCAATTTTAAACTCTTCACCGTCTATGGCAATATGCGCATCAAAATTAGTTTGCGCGGTAGGGCCGTATACAATTGGTGCCCCAGATTTCTCAGACAGGTCAATATGACCAGAAACAAAGTCAGCATGAAAATGGGTTTCAAAAATATATTTGATCTTTGCTCCGTCTTTCTGTGCCTTTTTAAGATACGGATCAACTTCCCGTAAAGGGTCTATAATTGCGGCTTCGCCATTACTTTCAATATAGTAGGCGGCCTCAGCCAAACATCCGGTATAAATTTGCTCTATCTTCATTAAATGCCTTATTAAAATACAAAAATAACCTAATTAGCGGGTAACTAAAGTGATTGTGGTCATATTACAGAAGTTTTACTTATGCCGTAAGTTCTCCACGAATAGACTGGGCCATCCAGAATTTGATGTCTTCTACGGGCAAGTTCAGTCCCATAAGGTACATCAGCTTCGTTACCGTAGCTTCAAAAGTCATATCATGCCCGCTGATAACCCCCATCTGCTCTAGTTTTTTACTCGTTTCATATTTACCGAGTTCCACAGAGCCACCCATACACTGAGAAATATCTACAATAAGCTTTCCAGCATCAGCAGCCTCCTGTAAACTTTCCACAAACCATGCTGCAGTGGTGGTATTGCCAGAGCCAAATGTTTCCAGCACAATGGCGTGTACAGAAGATCTGGTAATGGCATGCACAGCCTGTGGGGTAATTCCGGGGTACAGTTTAAGCACACCGATATTTGCGTTCATATCCGTATGAACAAGCAATTGCTCTTTTGGCTGCAGTTTAATGTAATTTTTAAAAAAAGTAAGATGCACACCCGCCTCGGCAAGCTTAGGATAATTTGGCGTTCTAAACGCCTCAAACTTTTCAGAGTTATACTTAATGGCACGGTTTCCTCTAAACAACTGGTAATCGAAATAAATACAAACTTCAGGAACCATAGCTTTACCTTGCTTCTTGGTCGCCGCAATCTCAAGCGCTGTAATCAAATTCTCCTTCGCATCAGTACGTATTTCACCTATAGGCAGTTGAGAACCGGTCAACACTACAGGCTTAGAAAGGTTTTCCAGCATAAAACTCAATGCCGAAGCCGTAAAAGCCATTGTATCAGAACCATGCAAAATCACAAAACCATCAAATTCAAGATACCTCACTTCAATAATCCGTGCAAGCTTAGCCCAAATATCCGGATGCATATCAGAAGAATCCAGAATTGGATCAAAGGAATGCACTTCAAGAACGTAGTTTAAACGGTCCAATTCCGGCACATTTTGTTTAATCTGATCAAAGTCGAATGGAATTAGTGCGCCAGTTTTGGGATTATTGACCATACCGATGGTACCACCAGTATATATGATGAGTAGTTTTGTCATGAACCGCTAAACTAAAAAAATCTTTTTAGAATTCGAGGTAGTTACCCTGGCTATTTCTTCAACAGATACGCCATAGATGTCTGCCACCTTTTGCGCAATGAACACCAGGTAGCTACTTTCATTAGGCTTGCCTCTATAGGGCACAGGTGCAAGATAAGGCGAATCTGTCTCCAGCACTATATGTTCCAGCGGAATGTGTTTCAGCACATCCTCTAATCCACCATTTTTATAGGTCACTACTCCACCTATTCCAAGATAAAACCCCAATTCAATTGCTTTTAAGGCCTGATCCAGGTTACCTGTAAAACAATGCAAAATGCCACGCAATTGCTCATCTTTTTCCTGCTCCAAAACCTCAAATACCTCTGCAAATGCCTCACGACAGTGAATTACTATTGGCAAATCAAGATCTTTAGCCCACTTAATTTGCTCCTTAAATGCAGCTTTCTGAAAGTCCAGCGTAGTCTTATCCCAGTACAAGTCTATCCCAATTTCCCCAATGGCATAGATTTGCCGGTCCATTAAACTTTCGCAAATTTCATCCAATACCAGTTCATAATCTTCTTTTACATCACAGGGGTGCAGACCAGCCATAGCAAAGCAATTGTCAGGATATTTTTGCACCAGGGCATCAATTTTAGCAATTGAAGCAATATCTACATTTGGAAGAAACAAGCGCGTTACATCGCTGTCCAGACAACGTTGCATCAGTTCTGCTTGTTTTACCTCGTCAGTTTCGTAATATAAATGGGTATGTGTGTCAGTTAAAAACATATACAAAGTTAAGGAAAACAAAATTAGCTAAAGCAGAAAGCCCCATCCGAAAATCGGACAGGGCTTTCAAGTATGTTTATTTTAAAACTTACCTAGTTACCAGGAACTGCGGCAACTGGTGGCGCTGGAGGTACTAAAGCACCTGGAGCAGGCTTTTTAATGTCAGACAATTCAACTTCAAACACCAATGGAGTGTAAGGACTGATTCCGCCTTGTGGCATACCAGATGGACCATAAGCTAATTTTGAAGGGATAATCATGGTGATTTTTCCGCCTTTACCAATCAATTGTAAACCTTCATCAAATCCAGGAATTGCACGTCCTAAAGTAAATGCACGTGGACCATATTGAGCAGCAGGATTAAATTTACCTGATTCTTTAGCAACTTTAAGATCGCTCGTATCAAAAATATTTTCTTTACCATCAGATTTTTTAGTTGTCAATTTACCAGTGTAATTTACCATGATGGTATCACCCATTACTGGTTTTTGCGCAGAACCAGGTGTAGTAATCACATATTGCAAACCAGAAGCAGTGGTTACTACTTTTAAATCATTGTCAGCAATATATTTTTTAATTTTTCCATCTTCAGCATTTTTATGTCTTTCAACAGTTGCCTGGTAGTCTTTTTGGAAAAACTCCTGTGCTTTTTTCTGGAAAGTTGAATCCGCCTCGCCTTTAGCTTTTTTCAATACTTTTTCAATCTTAACGGTAAAGATCATGTACGTATCTTTTGTACCCATTGGTTTAGGCTGACCAGAATATTTGGCCATCGTATCCAGGTTCAATTTAAAAGTTGCACTATCACCTTCTCCAAACAAAGAAAGCACATCATTCATATCACCAGCATACATTTTTTTCGCTACCGGAAATACTTGTGGCTGATCTGCATCATAAGTATTGGCCATGATGGAATCTTTTTCACTTTTCTGAATGAAATTCAATTTGATGATGTCACCTTCCTGAATTTTCTCTTTTCCTTCAGATTTGTGGATGTTATATAATAACCCACCTGGTCCTTTTTTGAAGTTATTGCAAGCAGACAAACTAACTGTTGCCGCTAAAAGGATTACTAAACTCTTCTTCATTGTATTTTTTTGTGTTTTTCGTGTTATATATTGATTTCTTTTTGTTGTCTTTTTTTTATTGTAACAATTGCGTTTTGTATTCTGCCAGAATAGATTTAAACTCATTTGTGGTATCCAGCAGTGATTTTTCGGACGCGCCGCCAGCCGCATTTCTGTGGCCTCCGCCACCAAAATACTTTTTACAGATTTCATTGGCAGGAAAATCACCTGTAGAACGCAAAGATAATTTAACTTTATCACTTCGTTCTATGATAAATGCCGCAAGTTTTATTCCGTTAACGGAAAGCGCATAATTTACAATTCCTTCAGTATCGCCGGTTACAATCTGGAAATGCTTAAGCTCATCTGCAGTAACGGTGATGATGGCTGTATTGTATTCTCTTAAAATTTCAAGTTTATTGGTCAAACAATGTCCAAGAAAACGCAGGCGGTTTTCGGTGGCATTATCATACACCAATTGATGGATTTTCCAATGTTCTGCACCAAGGTCAATCAAATCAGCCCCTATTCTGTAAACCGCAGAGTTAGCTGAAGGAAAGCGGAAAGATCCCGAATCCGTCATGATGCCTGTATATAGACAAGTTGCAATGTCTTTGTTCATTGCAGCAGCGTCTTCCAGTTCATTTACTATAAAATCATACACCAACTGTGCCGCTGCACATGCATTGATACTCCAATGGCGGTAGTCGTCAAAATCTTCCGGCTCAAGATGATGGTCTATCATCAGCTTATAACCATCTGCCGCCCTGATTACTTCGCCCAATTCGTTGATTCTGCTTAGCGTATTAAAATCGAGGCAGAAAATCAGCGCAGCATCTTTAACAAGTTCGTCTGACTGCTCCTTATTGTCTGTATAAATAATGACGTCTGAGTTGTTAGGCAACCAATGTAAAAAATAAGGATAATCTGTTGGGGTAATTACCTTAACATGGTGTCCCTTTTGAATTAGATAGGCGTACAAACCTAAAGAAGATCCCATCGCATCTCCATCTGGTTTATGGTGCGTAGTGATTACGATTTTCTGCGGCGTTGCCAGCAATGATTTTAATTCAGGTAGAGTCAACATAATTTCGGCCACAAAGCTAATAATTTAATCATGAAATGAACAGCATTAAATTTGACTGGTTAATAACAGTATTTGACCACAAAAATACAGGCTTTAGAGCCGAGTATTTGTCCTTAAGCTGGTTTTTTCAGTTTAATATTTAGCTAATAATGTGTACTTTTGCAAAAAAATTCAAAAGAAACATGAGCACAAATAGAACTTTTACAATGATTAAACCTGATGCTGTTGCTAACGGACACATCGGAGCAATCATCAACGACATTACTACAGCTGGTTTTAAAATCATTGCCTTAAAGTATACACAACTAACAGAAGAAACTGCTGGTAAATTTTATGAAGTTCATAAAGAGCGTGGTTTTTATGGTGACCTGGTTAGCTTTATGTCTTCAGGACCTATTGTTGCTGCCATTCTGGAAAAAGAAAATGCAGTAGAAGATTTCAGAAAATTAATTGGCGCTACTAACCCGGCTGATGCTGCTGAAGGTACTATCCGTCAAAAATATGCTAAATCTATCGATGCTAATGCTGTGCACGGATCTGATAGCGATGAGAATGCAGAAATTGAAGGAAACTTCTTCTTCGCTGCAAACGAGCGTTTCTAGAACATACTCCAGAAATAAATGAGTACAACTCAAAAATAAGCACCCCAAAAAAGGGTGCTTATTTTTTTAATAAAATCCATAACTTTCCAGCTTAAAACAAATTCTTAATGAAATTACTTATTATCACTCTTCTAATCCCAATTAGCGCTTTTACCACAATGGCGCAAACAAAAGGTAAAACCGTAGTTAAAAAGAAAACTGTAGTGACTACTAAAAAACCTGTAGCAACTGCGTTTGCAAAAAACACCCTGGATTCTGCAAGTTATGCTTTTGGAATATCGATGGCTGAAGGCTTAAAAGAAAGAGGGCTAACCACGCTAAACTACGATTTGCTGGTTAAGGGCTTAAGAGATGTATTTACCGGCAATAAGGTGATGCTTACTTCCACTGTAGCTCAAACTTCCATCAGCAAAGCATTTACCCAGGCCAACAAATCAAAATATACCGGCAATATAGCAGAAGGCAAAGCATTTTTAGAAAGCAATAAAAAAGTAGCGGGTGTTAAAACCACAGCCAGTGGTTTACAATATATGGTCATTAAAGAAGGCAATGGCATTAAACCTAAAGCTACAGATACTGTACTTGCCCATTATAAAGGCACATTGCTTAATGGCAAACAGTTTGACAGTTCTTACGATAGAAACGAGCCCTTATCATTACCATTAAATAACGTGATTGCAGGCTGGACAGAAGGCATGCAATTGATGTCTACCGGCAGCAAATACCGCCTGTTTATTCCTTACAATTTAGCCTATGGAGAGCGTGGAGCAGGGCAAGACATTCCACCCTATAGCACCCTTGTATTTGAAATTGAACTACTTAAAGTGAACGGAAAATAATCTAAAACCATTTTCATAGTCTATTGTTGGTATAGGAAACAAAAAATTATGAAAAGATATATTCCACTCGGTATTGTAGCGTTTTTAATGACAACCCTTGCCAGTTGCTCTGTAGTTGAAAGCATTTTTAAAGCCGGCGTTTGGGCAGGTGTTATTATCGTAGTTGTAGTAATCGCCTTAATTATTTGGCTGATTAGTAAAATATTCTAACAATGGCCTGGCTACAGAAAAATAAGATCTGTGATCACTTCAGAACCGGCACGTTCATTTAATTTTTGGATGATGCCGGTTCTTACCATTAACAATTCATTTTTGATCACTGAAGATTCAATTCGCACAAACAACTTCTTATGTGCAATATAGATTTGTGTGGTACGGTTGGCTATCGCTTTACCCATAATATCAGGCCACATGGCCACAATACCTGTCTCATCAAATTTACCACGCAACCTGTATACAGATAGCATTTTAGTGATGCCCTCCTTAAGGGTAATGTCATTTGGCTTACGCATGCTTTACTACTCCGTTATCTACTTCAAAGATAGTTACTGGAACCTGTATTTTATCAAAAATATTCAATACCCGCTCCTTGCCCGTATCTGTAATGAAGATTTGACCAAAGTCATGATGAGATACCATCTCCATAAGCTTATGCATCCTGTGGTCGTCTAGTTTATCAAAGATGTCATCCAGAAGCAACAAGGGCTTAAATCCCTTATATTTTTGCAGGTAAGCATATTGGGCAAGCTTTAGGGCAATTAAAAAAGATTTTTGCTGTCCTTGTGAGCCAAATTTTTTCAATGGCATATCCTGAATACTAAAAATAAGGTCATCTTTATGAATTCCCATTGTTGTTCGCTCCAGAACCTTATCTTTTTCTACTGACTGTAAAAGCAGGTCACCGAAATTATGGTCGTTTAACTGGGATAAATACGATAAAGCCACCTCTTCTTTGTCATCAGTCAAAAAGCGATAATATTGATTAAAAAGAGGAATAAATTCCTGCATAAAAAGTTTTCTCTTCTCGTAGATCCTATTTCCCGAAAGCTCCAGTTGCTCATCAAAAATCTGTAACAAAGCCGGGTCGTACCTTCTTGTTAAGGCAATTTGCTTTAACAATGCATTTCTGTTCAACAGGTGTTTATTGTAGGCAATCAGTTCATCAAGATACTGCGCATTGGTTTGGGAAATCACATTATCCATAAAACGGCGACGCTCTTCACTCCCATCCATAATGATGTTTACATCATATGGCGAAATCATAACCAGTGGAAACAAACCAATATGACTGGCAAGCTTATCATATTCTTTTTTATTTCGCTTAAACTGCTTTTTTTGGTTCCGCTTTACTCCACAGGTAATCTTCTCATTTTTCTCTTTCCTGTCAAAATCTCCCTGAATTAAAAAAATATCCTCTCCTGATTTGATTTGCTGCGTATCTATCGGATTAAAATATCCTTTACACAAACAAAGATAATGTATGGCATCAAGCAGGTTCGTTTTCCCTGCTCCATTATTTCCAACAAATGCATTTACAGCCTTAGAAAAACGCAAATCAGCATCCGTATAGTTCTTAAAGTTAAGGAGGGTAATGTTTTTTAACCACATAGTGAAGCCTCAAAGTTACCGTTTAGCTTCGTTAATTCATACCCAATCTGTTAAACTCGAATTAAATAACGTTATAGGGGTTGATTCTTTGACTGAAAAATGTATTTTTGCAATCCTTAATTTTTTTAAAAAAAATGTCTACAACACAAGAAGAAATAGTTCATCCTGCAAAAAAAGGTTCCTTTTTATTGGAAAATTCTAAAAGCCTATTGTTTATTGCAGGTGCAATCGTGGTATTAATTGCTGTTTACGTATGGTACCAAAACGTATATTTAAAAGACAGAGCGCTTGAAGCCTCTGCAAAAATGTACAAAGCAGAGCAATACGTTGGTGTTGATTCTTTAGCTACAAAAGCAATAAACGGAGAAATTAAAGGCGCTAATGGAGCTGAAGGTTTTACCGGCCTTGAAAAAATTGCTGATGAATATGCAAATACAAAATCTGCAAACCTTGCCAATTTATACCTGGGTGGTATTTACCTGCGTAAAGGCGAGTATAAAAAAGCGGCTGAAGCATTAGGTAAATATTCAGAAACTGGCAGCCCTGTTGCAGACCCACTTGCTTTAGGTCTTTTGGGTGATGCTTATAGTGAGCTTAAAGATTATAGCCAGGCTGCAACCTATTATAAAAAAGCGGCAGACAAGGCCAGCAATAAATTTACTTCACCAATGTTCCTTAAAAAACTTGGTCTTGTATATGAGCAGCAAAAAGATTTTAAAGCTGCAGAAGAAGCTTATACAAAAATTAAAAGTCAGTATCCTGAAAGTCAGGAAGCTGCTATGAT
This sequence comes from Pedobacter sp. MC2016-14, assembly GCF_020991475.1. Taxonomy (NCBI): domain Bacteria; kingdom Pseudomonadati; phylum Bacteroidota; class Sphingobacteriia; order Sphingobacteriales; family Sphingobacteriaceae; genus Pedobacter; species Pedobacter sp. MC2016-14. Next base: position 1,670,618 of record NZ_JAJMPA010000001.1, on the reverse strand, counting down.
TGACGAATATACTGCACGTGTTAGTGCACAGTTGAATAAATAATAAAAAATTTAAAACGATATAAAGGTTAGCTGTGGCTAGCCTTTTTTTATATCCTATCTCTATCTTTGCTTATGGCCTCACAACTTAAAAACCTGTCTGACTTTTCTCATACCACAGTTCCTGCGGCAAATAACTATAAATTTGCAATTGCAGTAGCAGAATGGAATGCAGAAATTACCGGGAGTTTATACAACGGTGCACTTGCTACACTTTTAAAACATGGCGTGACTGAAGAAAACATCATTTCTGTTGCTGTACCGGGAAGTTTTGAACTTACAGCTGCCGCAGAAATCCTGCTAAACAAACATGCAGACCTTGATGGCGTGATTTGCCTGGGCTGCGTGATACAGGGCGACACGAAACATTTTGATTTTATATGCGATGCTGTTGCCCAAGGGCTCACTAATGTAGGCATTAAGCATGGTAAGGCTGTTATATTTGGCGTATTGACCACCAATGATCAACAACAAGCTATTGACAGAGCAGGTGGCAAGCATGGCAACAAAGGTGATGAAGCTGCCATCACTGCTATAAAAATGGCACACTTAAAAGCTACACTATAACAAAACTTGCATCCTGTTGTTTAACATTGTAAATTAGTAGTCAAATAAATAAGTTAAATTATGAAAAAGGTAGCTATTTTATTGCTTGGCGTGTTTTTTGCCACTACCGTTTTAGAAGCTTGCTCTAATCGAATATGCCCAGCTTACAGTTCGTACCCTGAAGGCAGAAAAAGAAGAGGGTAATCGCACTAAAACAAAAAATTAAAGTATGCAATGGACAAATATAACTGATATTAATCAGATCAGCGAAATACAAAAGGCAGAAGGATTTAGCCTGATTTTTAAACACAGTACACGTTGTTCTGTGAGTATGATGGCTAAAAAGCGTTTTGAAAAAGACTGGGAAGTTATTCCAAAAGATACTACTTTATATTTTTTAGATTTAATCAGCTACCGCAACATTTCTGCGCAAATAGCTGAAACTTTTCAGGTGCACCATGAATCTCCGCAAATTTTGCTCATCAAAAATGGAGATTGTATTTTGGATGCTTCTCACAGCGAAATTTCGGCTGATGAAGTTGCCGAGGTAATTAGTAATTAAACGTCACCGTTTTCTTAATATCGGGGTGCAGGCTGTAATATACCGGACAGGTTAAAGCAGAACGCTCAATAATGGTCTTTACTTTATCGGAGTAGTCATTTTCAGGAAATTGAAAGTCTGCAATAATTTCTGCAACTCTTCTGGGCCCCTCAGCTGCCATCACCTTTGTGATTGCAATTGTAGTACCTTCTATGTCAAAACCATGCTCATTTGCTGCAATCCCTATAATGGTGAGCATACAATTACCCAATGAAGTTGCCATAAGATCTGTAGGTGAAAATGCCTCACCCTTACCCTTATTGTCAATAGGTGCATCAGTTATGATTTCTATACCAGATCGCTTGTGAACAGCGCTTGTCCGTAAGCCACCGTTGTATGTAATTTTTGAAGTTGCCATATTATTATCTTATACTGCAAGATTACCACTATTTTTATAACCTTACAATAGTTAAACACAGTATGCAAACAGTTAAATGGGGTATCATCGGCTGCGGAGACGTAACAGAAGTCAAAAGTGGGCCCGCTTTCAATAAAATACCCAATTCCTCTCTGGTAGCCGTAATGAGAAGAGATGCTGAGAAAGCAGAAGATTATGCACGCAGGCATAAGGTACCAAAATGGTATAACGATGCCGCGCAGCTCATCAATGACCCCGAGGTAAATGCCATTTATATTGCCACACCACCATCCAGCCATGAAGCCTACACGCTAATGGCAATGCAGGCAGGTAAACCCGTATATGTAGAGAAACCGATGACTCTTGATGCCCAATCCGCAAAAAGGATGAAAGATGCGGCAGCATTACACAATGTTAAACTCAGCATTGCGCATTACCGCAGGGCACAACCAATGTTTCTTAAGGTTAAGTCTCTTCTGGAAGATAAAGCCATTGGACAGGTTGGTCTTGTAAGGCTCCAAATGCTGCAGCCTAAAAACACAGATCTTATTGCCAGTTCAGCAACAAACTGGCGGGTAGATCCCAAAGTATCCGGCGGAGGGCTATTTCATGATCTCGCACCCCATCAGCTAGATCTCATGGTCTATTATTTCGGTAACATTATCAAATCATCTGGCATCGCTGTGCAGCAGAATAAACACGCTGCGGCGGCTGATACGGTAACCGGCTACATCCAATTTGAAAATGAGGTGGTTTTCAATGGTACCTGGGCTTTCAATGTAGCCGATTCACAGCAACTTGACCTTTGTGAAATCTTAGGCTCAAAAGGAAAAATAAGCTTTCCTGCATTTGGCAGCAAGATCTTACTGGAAATTGAAGGAACAATTGAAGAGCATAGCTTTGAAGTCTTGCCACATGTTCAACAGCCTATGATTGCCAAAGTAGTAGACTATTTTTTAGGCAAAGGAGAAAACCCCTGTAGTGCTGAAGATGCTCTTCCAACAATGGAGCTGCTGGATACTTTTACGCAAGAGGTTTAATCAATACCGTATCGGGGCACAGTTTATGTGTAAAATGTAATACTTTATAAAAGCGCCTCCTACATCACAAACGAATTTAGTCAAATGAAAATTGAAACAAGAAAACTGACGCTGGAAGATTATAGCGATCTTAAAGAATCAATGGAACAAGCTTACGATACCTTAGGAGGATCAATTTGGAGCAGGCAAACTATTGCTAAACTTTTAACGCTTTTTCCCGAAGGTCAGCTGTGTATAGCAGTAGATGACAAAGTGGTGGCCTGTTCTTTGGCTATTATTGTGGATTATGACGAGTATGGTGATAAACATACGTACCAAATGATTACCGGCGGCTACACTTTTTCTACCCATGATCCAAACGGGGACACTTTATATGGCATTGAAATTTTCGTCTCTCCCGATTACAGAGGCTTGCGTTTAGGCCGAAGATTGTATGAAGCACGTAAAGAGCTTTGCGAAAGTCTGAACCTTAAAAGCATCATTGCAGGAGGAAGAATCCCAGGTTATCATCAACACGCTGATAAGCTAAGCCCAAGGCAGTATATTGATAAGGTAAAGGCTAAAGAACTTTACGACCCTACTCTTACCTTTCAGATTTCAAATGATTTTCACGTTCGAAAAGTATTAAAAAATTACCTGCCGGGCGACCATGAGTCTAAAGAATTTGCAACTTTAATTGAGTGGAACAACATCTATTACCAGGGAGTAGATGCTTCTGCGCGTTCTGCGAAAACAATAAGGATAGGCCTGGTACAATGGCAAATGCGCTTATTCCCGGACATGGAAAGCTTTTACGAGCAGGTAGAATTTTTTGTGGATGCCGTTAGTGGCTACAAGTCAGACTTTATCATGTTCCCTGAATTTTTCAACACACCACTTTTACAGCCATACAACCACCTTCCTGAAATGGAAGCCATGCGAAAGTTATCAGAACTTACCGCAGAGATTGTAGAGAAAATTCAGGCTTATGCTGTTTCTTACAACGTAAACATCATTTCAGGGAGTATGCCCATTCTTGAAAATAATAAATTATACAATGCCACTTACCTATGCCACCGCAGCGGCAAAACTGAAGAGTACCGCAAGATCCATATTACACCCAATGAGCAAAAATATTATGGAATGGTTGGTGGCGATAAGATCAGGGTATTTGACACCGACTGTGGAAAGATTGGAATTTTAATTTGCTACGATGTTGAGTTTCCTGAGCTGAGTAGAATCTACGCAGATCAGGGTATGCAAATCTTGTTTGTGCCATTTCTTACAGATACGCAAAATGGATATACCAGGGTGCGCAGGTGTGCACAGGCAAGAGCCATTGAAAACGAATGTTATGTAGCCATTGCAGGCTGTGTAGGCAATTTACCAAAGGTAAACAACATGGACATCCAGTTTGCTCAATCTGCCGTATTTACGCCTTCAGATTTCGCTTTTCCTACCAATGCCGTTAAAGCGGAAACCACACCAAACACAGAAATGATGCTGGTAGTAGATGTAGACTTGCATTTGTTAGATGAACTGCACCATTTTGGCACCGTAAAGATTTTAAAAGACCGCCGCAAAGACCTGTATGAAGTAAGGCTGCTGAAGTAGCATGCTCAGGACTAGGGTTGATGCTATGCTTTTAAACCTGCATAACCAAACCATCAAAACAAATCGCTACCCATAAAAAAAACCGGCTGGAAATATACATCCGGCCGGTTTTTTTGGCTAAAAATTAATATGCTCAGAGGAGACCTGGGCGCTGTTTGCGCTTTTCGCGCCTAACAGATGCCAGACTCCGAAGAGTCATGTTAATTTTTCTACCAGAATTTAACGTACAGCACAGTAATCAACATCAGCGTTAATACAATCAGTGCCATTGTTGAAGGTTTTACCTTAAACATCGCTGTGTCCAGTTCAAATGCCTTAGGGTTTACTTTTGGTCCTGCCATACTTATCGCAATCATGATGATCATAGTAAATGCAAATGACAGCCCCATACATATGTGGAAAGGAATTTCAAATGCACCTTTACCATTCGGATAGGCGGTATAAATCAATGTATCGTTACCCAATATTGTTGGTGCAAATTCGTTAAAGAATACAGACAATAAAAAGCCGGATATCACACCTACAATGGCCGCAGTACCGGTAGTTCTTTTCCAGAACATCCCCAATACAAACATCGCAAATACACCCGGACTAATAAATCCTGTATATTTTTGAATAAAGGTAAAACCACCTTCTCCGCCAATCCCAAGCAAATCGTTCCAGGTAAACAATACCGCAAGAATCATTGCCGAGAAAACTGTTGCCCTGCCTATAAAAAGAAGGCTTGACTCGTCAGAACCCTTTTTAAAGTATTTTGCATAAATATCCAATGTAAAAATCGTAGAGATACTGTTTACCTTACCAGCAAGAGAAGCCACAATGGCAGCCGTAAGCGCCGCTACAGACAAACCTTTAAGTCCAGTAGGAAGAAAGGTTAGCATGGCCGAATAAGCACCATCTTTACCACCTACAAGCTGCGGCAAATAACCTCCTTTGTACAAGACAAAAGCAGCGATACCAGGAAGCATTACAATCAAAGGCATCATTAGCTTTAACAAGCCTGCAAACAGGATTCCTGTTCTTGCAGTGTGCAAATCTGCACCAAGTGCCCTTTGCGTAATGTACTGGTTACATCCCCAGTAATTCAGGTTAATAATCCAGATACCGGCAGCATAAGAAGCCAAACCAGGGAAGGTAAGATACTTACTAATCTCATTTTGAGTAGAGGTAGCATTAGGCCTTGGAATAATCATTTTAAAGTGTTCTGGTGCCTGATCCATTAAAACCTGGAAACCAGCGAGTGCATTGCTGCCTACCCCAAATTTCTCCCCTACTACCGTTAAGGCAATATAAGTAGTCATCAGTCCACCTAAAATTAATACCGCAACCTGGATAACATCGGTATATGCCACTACTTTCATCCCTCCCAGAGAGATCAGCAAGGCAAAAACCGCAAGTCCAATCATAATTACATGCAGGTATTCTCCTCCTGTTAAGCCGTTAATCGCTACCGCTCCAAGATATAAAATAGAGGTAAGGTTCACAAATACATATAAGAATAGCCAAAATATAGCCATAATTAATGCAGTAGACTCATTATACCGCGTTTGTAAAAACTGCGGCATGGTATAAATCTTATTTTTCAGGTAAACCGGAATAAACCATACGGCCACAATGATCAGGGCAATCGCAGCAATCCATTCATAGGCGGCTACCGCAATCCCCAGAAAAAAGCCTTCACCGCTCATTCCAATAAATTGTTCAGCAGAAATATTGGAAGCAATTAACGATGCACCAATTGCCCACCAGGTTAAAGTACCCTCGGCCAGGAAAAATGCTTTGGCATCCTGCTCATCTCTTTTACGCTTGTAGTAAATAGAGTAGCCGTAGCCAGCAACCACGATAAAATAAATGATAAAAACTATATAATCTATAGTCGACAAACTGTTGTTCATATAAGGGTTATTTGGTTACGTAATTCCTAATGTTTGTTAAGTTGATAATAAACTTCATTCCATCTCAAATCATTACGCAACTGGTTAATTGTCGTATTGTTGTCAATACCCACATATTCAATTCCAGAAATGTCTGCAAAATCGGTAAGGTGTTCAGCCGTTAAATTCTGACTGTAACAAGTATGGTGTGCCCCGCCTGCATAAATCCATGCTGCGCAACCTGTTTTCATATCTGGCTGTGGTTTCCACAATACGCGTGCTACCGGTAATTTCGGTAATTCTTCTTGTTGTTCAACGCCATCAACAATGTTTACAAGCATACGGAACCTGTTACCCATATCTACAATAGAGGCATTTAAAGCCGGACCATTTTCAGCGTCAAAAATCAACCGAACCGGATCAGCTTTGCCACCGATCCCCAAAGGATGAATTTCGCATTTAATAGGACCTTTTGCCAGGGCGGCATCTACTTCAAGCATGTGCGAGCCCAATACGAAAGAATTTTTAGGCTCAAAATGGTAAGTATAATCTTCCATAAAAGCATTTGCACCTTTCAATCCGCTACCCATTACTTTCATCGTTCTTACCAGCATCGCCGTCTTCCAATCGCCCTCTCCGGCAAAACCATAACCGTCAGCCATTAAACGCTGTACCGCAATTCCAGGAAGCTGCGCCATGCCATGCAAGTCCTCAAATGTATCAGAAAAGCCTTTAAAATTACCTTGCTCAAGGAAATTACGCAAACCGATTTCAATTTTAGCGGCTTCTCTTAATGAAGCATGTTGAGCACCACCTTTAATTAAAGTTTGGCCCATAACATATGTATCCGCATATTCTTTAATCAACTGATCAATCGCAGCATCAGAAGTTTGATTGATCACAGCAACCAGGTCACCTATACCATAAGTATTTACAGAACAGCCAAACTTAATTTCCGCCTCAACTTTATCACCCTCGGTAACCGCCACATTACGCATATTGTCACCAAAACGCGCAAATTTCGCACCTTGAAGATCAAACCAGCCCGCAGCAGCCCTTAACCATGTGTTTACACTTTCCCTAACTTCAGGATCTTCCCAATGTCCGGCAACAACTTTACGGTTAATGCGCATTCTGGAAACGATAAACCCAAACTCCCTGTCACCATGTGCACTTTGGTTTAAGTTCATAAAGTCCATATCCATAGTACTCCATGGAATGTCACGGTTAAATTGTGTATGTAAATGAAGTAATGGTTTTTGCAACACTTTCAATCCACCGATCCACATTTTAGCAGGCGAAAAAGTATGCATCCAGGCAATAATTCCAATACAGTTTTTTGCATTGTTTGCTTCCTGGCATACCGCATAAATTTCCTCATGTGTTTTTACGGTAGGTTTAAAAACAATTTTTACAGGAATTTCAGGTGCATCATTTAATGCCCTGGCAATTTGCTGAGAGTGTTCTGCAACTTGTCTTAAGGTTTCTTCACCATATAAATGCTGGCTTCCAGTAATAAACCAGGCTTCTAATTGTTCTAGGTTGGTCGTCATATTTTTTGTTTATTGTCCGTAATAGGAATCTACACCATGTTTACGGTCGTAGTGTTTTTTAATTAAAGCATCTTTCATTGGCCTAACGTCAGTTTTGATCTGTTCAGTAAGGAAGGCCATTTTCGCAAGCTCCTCTACAACAGCGCTGTTGTAAACGGCTTTGTCCGCAGTTTTACCCCAGGTAAAAGGAGCATGGTTCCCTACCAGGATCATTTCTACCTCCGTATAACTCAGTCCCTGAACTTCCAGGTGTTCCATGATCTGAAATCCCGTTTCATACTCATAATTTCCTTTAATCTTTTCATCGCTCATTGGTGGCGCACAAGGAATTGCGGCGGTAGTATGATCGGCATGGGTGGTTCCGTAAACAGGAATTTCCCTTAACGATTGGGCCCAGGCCGTTCCGTAAGTAGAATGCGTGTGTACAATCCCACCAATTTCAGCCCAATGCTTGTAAAGTACCGCATGGGTTTTAGTATCCGAAGAGGGTCTCAAATCCCCTTCTACAGTATTGCCATCAAAATCTACAATCACCATATTCTCCGGCGATAAATCTTCATAAGGAACACCACTTGGTTTAATGGCAAAAACCTTATTTTCCCTGTCTGCCGCACTTGCATTTCCAAAGGTAAAAAGCACAAGTCCTAATTTAGGAAGCTTCATATTGGCCGCATAAGCCTGCTCCCTGATGTGTTGATACTTACTCATGAATGGTATTTTTTTCAATATAGTTACCTAAAGATTTGTATCGTGGAAACCTTTCAGCATAAAACGCTACGTTTTCTTCAATCGGATAAAATTCCTGTTCAAAACCGCAACCCATACCTTGCATCGCTTCCTCGGTTGTACCATAAATCCCTGCTACCACAGCGGCAAACATGGCTGCACCAAGGGCACAAGTATGCTCAAATTTATGGATACGAATAGGCATATTCAATACATCAGCCATCATTTGCATGATGTAAGGCGATTTCTTAGCCACGCCGCCAATACCAATGATGCCTTTTACAGGCACACCTTCTGCAATAAAACGCTCCACAATATTTTTAGCACCAAAACAAGTTGCTTCAGCCATCGCCTTAAATAATTCAGCAGGACCTGTAGCCAGCGTAAGGTTCATTACTGCCGCACCCAGCATTTGATTGGCATCAGGCGTACGTCTTCCGTTCAGCCAGTCAATCCCTATCGGATCACTTGGTTTATTTGGCAATTTTGCAGCCGCTTCTGCCAGCTCAGGAATAGAACGGCCCGTAAGTTTAGATACCCAGGCATATACATCACCAAAAGCAGACTGTCCGGCTTCTAAGCCCAGCATGCCAGGAATTACAGAACCATTTACCTGTCCGCAAATCCCTTTTATTAATTTACCTTCCATATCCGTTGCTGGTGCAACTAAAATATCACAGGTAGAGGTACCCATTACTTTACTTAAGTGGTAAGGTTCAATTTGTCCGCCAACGGCGCCCATATGTGCATCAAATGCACCAACACCAACTTTCACATCGGTACTTAAGCCTAATTTCTCTGCCCATTCTGCACTTAATGAACCTGCTGATTCATCTGAAGTATAAGTTTCTGAAAACAAACGATCGGTAAAACCATCCAGAATTGGATCAAGGGTTTTGAAAAACTCATTTGGAGGTAAGCCATCAAATTCTTCAGCCCAAAGCGCCTTGTGTCCTGCGGCACAGCGACTGCGTTTCATTTCTTTAGCCGCAGAACCGCCAGTAAGCAGAAAAGGGATCCAGTCACAGTGTTCAACCCATGAGTAGCAGGCATTTTTTACCGCTTCGTCTGTCCGTAAGGTGCGGAGTAACTTAGCCCAAAACCATTCAGAAGAATAGATACCACCGCAGTAGTCCAGGTAATTTACCGGAGTGGTTAAAGCGTGGGCATTAATTTGCGCAGCTTCTTTTACCGCGGTATGGTCTTTCCATAAAACAAACATGGCATGCGGGTTTTCCTCAAATTCAGGAAGCAATGCCAAAGGCACTCCTGCTTCGTTTACCGCTACCGGTGTAGAACCAGTAGTATCTATCGAAATAGCCTTTACCGCAGCCGCCGCTTCAGTACCTGCTTGTTGCAGGCAATCTTTAATGGTATGCGTTAATCCTTCAATATAATCTAAAGGATGCTGCCTAAACTGATTGGTTGCCGGATTACAATATAAGCCCTGCTGCCATCTGGGATAATTGAAGACCGAAGAAGCGATCTCTACCCCGTTTTTTGCATTGACCAATACAGAGCGGACAGAATCCGAACCGTAGTCAACCCCAATAACAAACTGATCTGTATTCATATAAATTATAAATGTCAAATTAACGCTTATTTATTTGCTTAATGAAATTTCTAAGCCAAATTGTTTACGTGTTATTTCATCCCATTATTCCCCTATCAAATGATCAGGATTAGGGATAAAATTAAAAAATGCCTGAAAATTATCCCTATATTTTTGCTTGTTCAGCTTAAAATAAAACGCACCTTTTCTGGAGGCGGATTTGTCTTTTTCTTCTAATTTAATCAATAAACCTGTACCAGTAAGCTTCCTTAAAAAATTCCGCTTATCAATCGTGGTATTGTATACGGCTTCATACAAACTCTGTAACTGTGGAATGGTAAATTTCTCGGGCAGGAGTTCAAAAAGCAAAGGGTGCAGTGCAGCTTTATACCTGATTTTCTGCTGGGCCCTCTTAATCATTTCTGTATGGTCAAAAATAAGTCCCGGCATTTCACCAATCATAAACCATTCTGCCTGGTACCGGTCATTCAGTTGCTCTTCATATTTATGAATATCAATTAAAGCAAAATAGGCTACAGAGACTACCCTTTCCTGCGGGTCCCTGTTGGGTGATCCAAAAACATGGAGTTGTTCCAGGTATACACCTTTTAAACCGGTTAATTCCTTTAAAATATTGTTCGCGGCATCGTCCAGACTTTCATCTGCACCCACAAAACCACCCATTAAACTCCAACGGCCTCTTTCCACTTCAAAGCCACGTTTAATTAGTAATATTTTTAAATTAACGCCATCAAAACCAAAGATGATGCAATCTATAGCCACCAGCATCCGGCTTCCAATTGTATGTTCAATCATCTCCATTTTTTAAATCGGCGCTAATATATAACCAAAACAGCTTAACTATATCATGTATAGTTAATTTAATACGGTTCTAAAATTCCAAACATTACCCTCGTCTAACACTTCATTTTTCCATTTTTCAAAACCTATTGCTTAACTTTGCATTATGATCGAACTTCCGGTTGTTTCAGCAAACCCAGTACAACGAAAACCAGATTGGCTTAGAGTAAAGCTTCCTGTAGGAAAAGAATATGCACAAGTGCGTAGTCTGGTAGATACGCATAAACTGCACACCATTTGCGAAAGTGGCAATTGTCCTAATATGGGCGAATGCTGGGGCGCAGGTACAGCAACCTTTATGATCCTTGGTAACATTTGTACCAGGTCATGCTCGTTCTGTGCCGTGGCAACAGGAAGACCATTGGCTGTAGATTTGGATGAGCCAAACAGAATAGCCAATTCCGTGAAACTCATGAATGTAAAACATTGCGTAATTACTTCTGTTGACCGTGATGATTTAAAAGATGGCGGATCAATTATTTGGGCAGAAACGCTCCAGGCTATTCGCAGGGAAAGTCCGGAAACCACACTTGAAACCCTGATACCTGATTTTAGGGGCATCTGGGATAACCTATACCGTGTACTGGAAGAAAGGCCTGAAGTGATGTCTCACAATGTTGAAACAGTAAAAAGGTTAACCAGGCAAGTACGTATCCAGGCAAAATATGACCGCAGTTTAGAAGCATTGAAGCGAATTTCTGAATTTGGGCTCAGAACAAAAACAGGGATTATGCTGGGGCTTGGCGAAACCGAAGATGATGTACTTGAAGCTATGGATGATTTAGTAGCAAACGGGGTACATATCTTAACACTTGGCCAGTATTTGCAGCCGACTAAAAGTCACCATCCGGTGGTAGACTGGATTCATCCTGATCAATTTGCTAAATATAAAGAAGCAGGACTTGCAAGAGGACTTAAATACGTTGAAAGCGGGCCATTGGTACGCTCGTCCTACCACGCAGAAAAACATTTATTTGATTTTAACCCTACAGTTAAATAAATTAAATAATTTGTTTTATCTGCTATATATTTTTTTATATTAGCCCCATTGGCAGCGACACAAAAAATATCACTTTCAGAGGAAGAATTGGTTCGGGCATTAAAATGTCAGGAAACCATCGCTATTAGGGCACTCTATGACATGTACTCTGCTGCATTGTTAGGGGTAATTACAAGAATCGTTCAGCACTCCGAAACTTCAGAAGACTTACTCCAGGAAACTTTCGTTAAGATTTGGAATTCTGCGGATAGCTATGATCCGGGAAAAGGCAGGTTATTTACCTGGATGATGAATGTTGCCAGACATATGGCCATTGACAAGCTCAGATCCAAAGATTTTAGGAACGCCACAAAAAACCAAGAGCTTGAAAATAACGTAGGTTTTATAGACGAGCAAAAAAAGGTAACTTTTAATTCGGATACACTAGGTTTGAGGGATATGGTAACGGCACTAAAACCAGAATATCAAAGTGTTCTTGACATGGTCTATTTTAAAGGCTACACACATGTTGAAGCGTCGGAAGAATTAAACTTGCCATTGGGTACGGTAAAAACCAGGATCAGAATGGCTATAATGGAATTAAGAAAGCATTTTAATTGAACGAACCAGAAGCATATATAGAAACCGGAACACTTGAACTTTATGTTTTAGGGCAGCTTACCGCTGATGAAGAACAGGAAGTTGAGGCAATGGCTGCTAAATATCCTGAAATCAGAGAGGAGATTAGCAACATAGAGATGGCTATGGAAAAATATGCTTTAATGCATGCTATGACTCCTGTTTCTGATCTTGCTGAACAAATATTTTCGAACACCAGAAAAGAAATTGAGGCCGAAGCACTTAAGATTATTCCTCCGTCTGCAGGATACGAATCTAAATTAAGAACATTAAGATATGCACTTGTTGCTTGTATTGCACTATTAATTGTGAGTACTGCTGCGCTTTTCTCCGCGCATACTAAGCTTAATGTTGCAGAAGAACAGATTGTCAGTTTAAGTGAAGAAAAAGAAAAATTTGCTTCCAGGGCCAGTTTCATGGAAGAAAACAACAATGAACTTCAAAAGGTAGCGGATATGGCTGCTGATCCTGCCTGGAAAATCGTAAGGCTTGCAGGAACTAAATTTGCTCCTGAAGCTAAAATAATGATTTACTGGCATCCGGATGGCAAACATGTTGTTCTTGATCATGCAAAAATGAAATTGCCAGTCAATGACCAGGAACACCAATACCAACTTTGGGCACTGGTAAATGGAAAACCTGTTGACCTGGGCGTGTTTGACATGAAAAATGGTGCCACTCATCTGTTGTCAAATATGAAAGAGATTGGAATGGCACAAACTTTTGCCGTAACACTCGAAAAACGAGGTGGAAGTGTAAGCCCCACACTTGATCAAATGGTTGCTGCGGGCAACATTACAATTTAATTTTCTGAAAGTAAAGATTTAATGGTTTTTGGAACCTGACTTGCCAGCGCTGATGCTGTTATGTTTGCATAAATTGCAGAGAGCGTATCTCCAGCCATACCATGAATGTAACAGCCCAGTAATGCGGCTTCTATGCCTGTGTATCCCTGAGCAATAAAAGCGGTAATGATCCCCGTTAGTACATCGCCCATCCCGCCTTGTGCTATAGCAGGATTACCAGTAGTATTGACATGAACCCAGCCTTTCTGATCTACCACAAAGGTAAACTGATTTTTAAGGACAATAATAATTCCCTTTTCTGCCGCTTTAGCCTTTGCTGTTTCCAGGCGGCCCCACCAGGTATCATGTTTCCCAAATAACCTGTCAAATTCTTTAACATGTGGCGTAAAAACAACCTGCCGGTCAAAAAAATCAGGGAGGTTATTTACTGACAGCATAGTTAAAGCATCTGCATCTGCTACAATCGACAAGGAAGACCTTAATATTTTATCCAGCATCTCCCCGTTTACACTCGTATCATCAGGATCTGGATTGAAACCAGGCCCTATGCCCACTACATTATATTTTTTAAGGAAATCATTTCCAAAGCCTAATGCATCTCTACCTAAATACATCACCTCTGGCAATGCGGTATTTAAAGCTATCAAACCACTTTCGGGGATGCAAGCTGTTGTTAAACCTGCACCAGCCTGTAAACAGCCTTTTGCCGCCAGTAAGGCCGCACCCATCGTTTCCCTTGCACCCGCTACAATCAATGCATGACCATAGGTGCCTTTGTAACTAAATATTTTTCTGGGTTTCAAAATTGCCCTTATAGCCGTTAATGTTACCAGACTAAACTCCTTTTCATCGTCTGGTGCCGATGCATCGGGCAAAAAATCATTTAGTTGATGATCCATGGTTTCTAGTATTCCATTTCCTTCTTCAAAAACTTCCCGGTAAGACTGATCGGGTTCTGGATTAAACCTTCCGGTGTGCCTTCAAATAAAATCCTCCCACCTCCGGCTCCGCCTTCTTCTCCAAGATCAATCACCCAGTCGGCTACCTTTACCACATCCAGGTTATGCTCTATCACCAGTACCGTGTTGCCTTTTTCTACTAGCTCATTCAATACACCAAGTAATACATTAATGTCTTCAAAATGCAAACCTGTGGTCGGTTCATCTAAAATATAAAAGGTACGTCCGGTATCTTTTTTAGATAATTCTGTCGCCAGTTTAACACGTTGTGCTTCTCCACCTGATAAGGTAGTAGAAGATTGGCCCAAAGTGATGTAACCTAGTCCTACATCTTTTAAGGTTCTGATCTTCCTGTAAATGGCCGGCATGTTTTCAAAAAAGTTGCAGGCATCTTCAATGCTCATGTCAAGTACATCGCTAATAGACTTTCCTCTGTAGCGTACTTCAAGAGTTTCCCTGTTGTACCTGCGACCGCCACATTCTTCACAGGGCACCTGCACGTCGGGCAGAAAATTCATCTCAATAACTTTTAAACCTGCACCCTGACAGGTCTCACAACGTCCGCCTTTCACATTGAAAGAAAAGCGTCCAGGCTTATACCCTCTTATTTTAGCCTCCGGCAATTGCACATACAGGTTTCTGATGTCAGAAAACACCCCTGTATAGGTGGATGGATTAGAACGCGGCGTACGTCCGATAGGTGCCTGGTCGATCTCAATTACCTTGTCAATCTCTTTTAGTCCATTGATTTTTTCATAAGGCAAAGGATGTTTTTTTGCCCTAAAAAAGTGATGGTTCAAAATCGGGTACAATGTTTCTGTAATCAGGCTTGATTTCCCACTTCCCGAAACACCGGTAACGGCAATAAATTTCCCCAATGGAAAATCTACAGATACGTCCTTTAAGTTATGCCCACTCGCCTTGATGATGGACAGCTTGTGCCCATTCCCTTTACGACGTTTTTTAGGAATTTCAATTTTCTTTTTACCGTTAAGGTAAGCAGCAGTCAGCGTATCCGACTTTAAAATATCAGCTGGTAAACCTTGCGCCACAATGTATCCACCACGCACGCCCGCTGCAGGTCCTACGTCAATCACGTGGTCTGCTTCCAGGATCATGTCTTTATCATGCTCTACCACCAATACCGTATTGCCAAGATCCCTCAGATTTTTTAATGCACCAATCAGCCGCTCGTTATCACGCTGATGCAGGCCAATACTAGGCTCATCCAGAATGTACATCACATTCATTAGCTGCGAGCCAATCTGAGTAGCCAAACGAATTCGCTGGGCCTCCCCACCAGATAGTGTTCTTGCGGTACGGTCTAAAGTAAGATAAGTTAAGCCTACGTCGGTCAGGAAACCAAGTCGGGCACGGATTTCTTTTAAAATCTCTTTAGCAATGGTATTTTGTCGCTCGTTTAAACGCTCCTCAACATTCAAAAACCAGGCCTGCAGGTGATGAATATCCATTTCAGACAGCTCAAATATATTTCGCCCGTCTATTTTAAAATGCAGGCTTTCCTTTTTTAACCTTGCGCCGTTACAAACCGGGCAGGTTTTCAGCTTCCTGAAATTCTCTATATCTTCAACTGCACCTTCGCCTTTACGTTCCTGCTGCTCTTCAAGCAGTTTCACGATCCCGTCAAAGGTAATCTGGTAGTTTTGAACATTCCACTTATTGTATTCTACTGCAACGCTCAGCAATTCAGGACTTCCATCTAAAATCAAGGTAATGATTTCATCATCCAGTTTCTCAATTGGTGTAGCAAGTGAAAAGTTATGTTTTTTAGCCAATGCTTTTAAAACCTGAAACATCCAAATGTCACGGTACTCACCCAATGGGGCCAAACCACCGTTCATAATGCTCAGTTTTGGATTAGGCATTACAGACTCCTTATCTACCACTGTAATGTAACCCAGACCATCGCAACGCTCGCATGCACCATAGGGCGAGTTAAAGGAGAAGCTATTGGGTTGTGGCTCATCATAAGAAATCCCTGTAGTTGGGCACATTAAAAAGCGACTGAAATGGGAAACATTATTGTCCTTATCACTAATTTTGATAATGCCTTTTCCCAGGCGCATCGCTGTTTGTAAAGAATCCAGTAAACGTTTTCTGTCCTCTGGCTCTACAATCAACCGATCTACCACAATTTCAATATCGTGGATCTTATACCGGTCTACCTGCATTTTGGCAGTGATGTCTTTGATCTCGCCGTCTACCCTAACTTTAACATATCCTTGCTTCCGAATCTGTTCAAATAACTCGCGATAATGTCCCTTACGTCCTTTTACAACGGGCGCCAGGATATTAACCGGAACATGATCATACTTTTTAAAAATATTGGCCAGGATCTGGTCTTCAGTCATCCGCTCCATTTTCTCCCCTGTATTGTAAGAGAAAGCATCAGCTGCGCGGGCATACAACAAACGCATAAAATCGTAAATCTCCGTAATGGTACCCACGGTAGACCTAGGGTTTTTACTGGTCGTTTTTTGTTCAATGGCAATCACCGGACTTAATCCGGAAACCTTATCCACATCCGGGCGTTCCATTCCCCCCATAAACTGCCGGGAATAGGCACTAAATGTTTCCATGTACCTGCGCTGTCCTTCCGCATAAATGGTATCAAAAGCCAGTGAAGACTTACCACTACCACTTAAACCGGTAATCACAACCAGTTGGTTGCGCGGAAAAGAAACATCAATATTTTTTAGGTTATGTACCCGGGCACCGTATACTTCTACATCCTTTTGCTCGCCGAGGTCAACATTATTTTTGCTCATATTATATTAAAAAACGCTACAGAATCTTGCGCTGAAAGATAGCAAAAATTCTACCAAACTAAAGTGGTGTCATCTTCTGTCGGATGACCGGTACAAACCAGCACTCTTCCCGCGGCTATTTCATGATCCAGCAGGACTTCATTGTAATCCATACGTACATGCCCCCTGGTACAGGTTGCCGTACAAGAACTGCAGATCCCTGCTTTGCAACTGTAGGGCAGCTCAATTTTCTGCTCTAAAGCCGCATTGAGAATGCTTTTGTGATAAGGAACCTGGAGACGATGGACTACCCCTTTGAAATTTAAAACTACCGAATAGGTATTGGTATCTTTAACAACCTTCTCCGTAGTGTCATCATCATCGGCTTCGTCTTCTGGCAGTACAAATGTTTCTCTTTTTATTTGGGTAATGTCAAAACCCAATTTAAGCAAGACAATTCGGCAGGTCACCATGTAATCTATAGGGCCGCATAAATAACACAACGCATCTTTTTGATCAAATTCCAGGTTTTCTTCTACTGTTTTTTCAATCAGTCCTACGTTTAAACGTGCCTTAAGCAAGTTTTTTGACTGACTAAAAGCATAGATTAAAACAAACCTTTCAGGGTAACTTGCCTGCAACTGGTTCAGCTCCTCATAAAACAAGGTATCCAGCGCCGACCGGTTGCTATAAATCAACACTATTTTAGAGGCCTTTTCTCTGATCAATGCCGTTTTTACTATGGCAATCAGCGGCGTAATGCCCACCCCGGCCCCAAAAAGAAAGATAGTCCTGGGCAAAAATTCCTGAGTGGTATACGTAAAAATTCCGTTTGGAGGCAAGGCCGTTAACACTTCCCCAACCGCTAGTTTGTGGTGCAACAATCGGGAAATCTCACCATTCTCAACGCGCTTCACCGCAATTTTAAGCGGTTCATCTACATCAGGGGAACTACATAATGAATACGATCTCCGCAATTCACGTCCCCTGATGTTAAAGACAAATGTTAGAAACTGTCCGGCAAAATAATGAGGTTTCGTTCCATCTATTACATCAAAACTAAGGATCAGCGTTTCTCCCGGACCATAGCTCATTGCTGTTACGCGCAGTTTCATCAATTCCATCGGCTGCAAAATAAGCAATTCTGCAGCAAATTGAATTACAAAAATGTACAATTAGCCCACAGTTAGCTTTGTGGTTATCGCAATTCTGTTCCAGGCATTGATGGTTACAATGGCCATGATAATTTGGGCCAGCTCATCCTCTTCAAATAACGCTGCGGCCTTTTGGTAAGTTTCATCAGAAACATGATTACTGATTTTTGTTACTTCTTCTGTTAAAGCTAAAACGGCTTGCTCTTTTTCTGTGTATAAAGTTGTCTCTCTCCATGCATTCAGCAGGTACAACCGCTGTTCCGTTTCCCCTATTTTACGGGCATCTGCGGCGTGCATATTTAAACAAAATGCACAACCGTTGATTTGAGAAGCCCTCATTTTAATCAGCTCCAACAGAATCGGATCTACTTTACTGGTTGATAAATACTTTTCCAGCCCAAACATCGCCTGATAGGCTGCTGGTGCTACTTTCTGAATGTTAATTCTATTTTCCATGTTTTTGCTATTTTGATTACGATGTAAAGGTCTGGAAGACTGCAATCAAAAAACTTAATGTAGATTAAGAAAAGAAATCAGGAGTTATTTTTTAGCCCTGATCTTACTTAAAAATTCTGGCGTAAAACCTAAATATGAGGCCAGCATATATTGAGGTACCCGTTGTACAAATTCCGGAAACAACTTGTTGAAGTTAGTATACCGCTCTTCGGCGGTTTGGCTGTATAGATATTTTATTCTGATTTGGGAAGCCTGATGTAATTTCTGAAAGATTAACCTGAAGTATTTTTCCAACTTAGGCAGGCTTTGGTACATCTTGTCATATTGATGGTGTTCCAATACAATAACCTCTGTGGCTTCGGCAGCCTGAATGTAGAACTCGGATGATTTTTGAAAAAGGAAACTGGTTAAATCCGAAATCCACCAATTCTCAATCGCAAACTGTGTGGTTTGTTCTGCTCCTTTGATGTCAATGAAATAAAGCCGCAGACAACCTTTGACCACGAAATAATTTGCCCGGCAAACTTCTCCTTCTTCCAGCAAGAATGCTTTCTTTTTATATACTGAAGATTTAAGCAAAGCCCCTAGCATCTCCTGCTCTTCAGCATTAAGGTCTACAAATTTATTAATATGGTTGTAAAGCGCGGTATACATGTTGTTTTATGATCCAGCTAAACTACTCATAATTAAAAATACAAACAAAAGCCGCTTTGTAACCTACTCTAATGCCCGAGGTTTACTACAGGCACCGAAATTTGGAAAATTATCTCCACACGAACGAAAGCAAATTCTACCCCCTTAATAAACCGAAATAGATATATTTTCGACGTCAAGTGAAACACTATAGAAGGTTATGCTACCGCTACCAGTTGCAGTATATTCTGCTGCACCAAAAGTATGAGTGCTAGTGTCGTAATAGCTATAAATAGTTATGGTGTAAGAACCAGAAGGAACTTGCCCTAATAAACCTCCGCCAATGGAAAGCTCGTAATCATATTCTATGTGGGTTGCATCATTTATCAACTTAACCCGAAACCCAGGTTGATTCACATCATAATTAACATTCACTGTTTCTGGAATAATTCTGGAACAGCCATATACATTAGCATAATTTTGCGCATACTCCACCGCTAAGGCATCGGCTTCGGCTTGAGAAGAAGTTGAGGAGTAAAGATTTGCTGGAACACTTACATAGACCTCCCGACCATAATATCCGGCTGGGCATCCGATTGCCGTATAGTTCCCGCTTTTATCAACATTATAATAAACACATATTCCATTACTATTTATGTATGCCTGCCCATATTTATCTATAACAGACTGAGCTTTTTGATCCGCATCCGCTTGCGAGATGAAGGAACTGAATGTTTTAGCTGATACTTTATACGGGATTGCAACAACACAATTACCTTTAAAAAATGACTGTGACTTTTCCACGTTATAGTAAACAACCTGATTACATGCGGCTTGACCAGCGGTGTTATAATTATAATCTAATTTTTTTAGGATGTTTTTATCCTGGTCTCTTACCATTATCATTCTACCCAGACCATCATAATTATAATAAGTCACTTTATTTGCCTCATCTGTGGAGGCAATAATTCCTTCCCCTGGTTTATAACAATAAGTGGTCATAAATGCACCTTTTGGGAATAAACGCAATTCATCAATTTGACCATTTCCAATAATAGTAACTTGGCTGAGATTTGTCAGTTGATGTTCGTAATAAGTCCAGCCAAAGTTTGTGGGGCCTGTTGTGGGTATGATACCATTTACATCATAGCTTCCATTTCTACTCCAATAGGAGACGACATACGTTTTTGTTGACAAAAGACCTGTTTTTGTTATCGAATTACTACTTGTTAGTGAATAGGATGCTAATCCCGTTTTGGCATTTGGATCTACTGTTGTCCCACTGCCATACTGCCAATTCCCATGACCATCGGCTTCAAAGGAACTGTATGCAATCTCCGCTTCGCTTGCATTCTTTACTTCTGCAACCGGGTAGCTAGACTTGTAATCCCATATGTAACTTACAGGACTTGCTTTCTCTTTTGAAACGGAAAGTACATTGCCATTGCTACTTATAGAATGAAACTTAAGTCGTGTTTCTGGCAAACTATTAATATCATGTTTGATTTGTACAAGTTCCGGAGAAAATAAAGACTGATCATTAAACCAATCTTTGTAAAATTTACTAGTTGTACTGAGTTGTCTAGTACCCTTAAAACTTTGTACTTCAATTACCGGAGAAACTATATTTCTTCCCGTCATTGAAATATAGGGTTCTGCATTGTAATTGAACGGATATTTATAACTATTAATCAGGCTGTCTCCATCACTGGTAGAAGTAGCATCACGTTGTTTATATTTAAACAAGGGCTCATAAATCATTTTTGTTGTAGTACTATGATATGAGTTGCTAAGAGGATTTCTTTCTATAATAGTTTTCTCTTTCAGGTAACTCCAACCATAAGGTATTTGATATTGCGCATAATAAAAATCTATACCATTCCTTAACATCTTCATTCGCATTCCCCAAACAGTTCCAAGCTCTTTAAAACCATATTCATAAATTTCTGATTGGACTAAGTTTCCGTAAGCATTTTCAATCGTTTTCTTTATGAGTAAGCCACGCCTCCAATCATTATTTTTGGATGGGTTATAAGGCCAAGTAAAGTACGATCCAAGAGCCAAGTCACGTTCTTCTGGAAAAAATGTAGCAGGCTTTGAGATAAACTTCAAAGTTTCGAAATTTTCATCTGCATCTAATAGGCTAGTACCTCCATAATTGTATATTGTGCATCCGTTGCCAGCAACAAATTCTTTGACCTCATAATAACCAATATTAGAGCCTTTTGTAGAAGAGGGATGAGTGAACGAGTTGGGACTGAGCGTAAGATATAAATTTGAATCGTCGTAATCATTGGGGAAAGTGATTCCACATATTTGAAATATACCTGGATCTCCACCGTTGTTAAAGGTGTAAGTGCGATACTTTGGATAACTAAACAACTTTCCTAAAGAATAGGTAAACTCTCTTTTACCCGTAATATCACTGCAATTGTCAAAGGTTGTTATATTTTTAATTCTCATTCCACCTACAATTCCTGTATACCTTATTAGAACTTCCTGACTTTCATAATTCCCCTGATGAGGTTCGTATTCAAAATCAGTATATCCCCCCGTGGGATATTGAATAGTTTTAAGTGTACCCCCTCGCATATCCGGGAAAGATGGCGTACGGTTTCCCGTAAAATAGGTATAGCTGAAGTCGGCTTTATAATTATAATTTATAGAAGCATTCAAACAAATGGGCTGAAAAGCGTCGAAAACGGGATCCCATGTTCCAAAAGGCCCTACATATGTCTCTATAAGAGACGCATTATTATCTTGTCCATTATAATATCCCCAATGGTCCTGGGCATAGGAAACTCTATGGGGTAGCTTATCTTTTCCATTTATATCCCTATCGAAGTAACTGAACTTATAAGGCGGTTTCGACAATGTTTCGGTAGCATCGTATTCCGTCAAGCTTTTCAAATACATTCGCCAATTCAGGTATTCACTATACCAATATATTCCATTTCCCGGATCCAATCTAATTGAGGTTTCAATGTCTTCAGTCTCAAGTCTGAATTTTTTAAGTATTTCATTGTTTGAATTATAGATCACAATATCTTTTAAGGCATAACCTGTTCCATTAAGCAGATCTTTTCTTAGCTGCGAATTTGGGATGAATTCAATTTTACCAACAGTATTTGTGTTAATTTGCTTTAAACGTTTTCCTGAAATATTAATGGGTGTGTTATCATATCCACTACTTCTTCTACCGCCCGCCAAGCTAATAGATTCATCGTATCTCGCAGCAATTTGATAGCGGTAAGATTCATTTTCGTATATAAAATCAAACACTTCTTTACCGGATGGAGAAATTATTTTTGTTAAAAACCAAGCAGTCGGGTCGGCGGTCATTCCGGTTTCTCTGGCATCAAAAATATATTTAGTGCCATCGCTGGTAGTAATTTCAAATTTTACTTCGTCAGCTCCAGAAGGAGTAGAAGTAAAATAACGCTGAACTTTGATATCATCAAAGTGATTAAATTTAGCATTGTGTAGTCTATCAAATACAAAACTACCTGATTTACCATTAAAATTATAGTAGAATACATCGGGTTCCAGATCATAACCGCTAAAATAAGAATGATGTAGTGCATTGAATCTATCTTCAATACCCACCGGAAGTGGTAACACCGCTGGGTTTGAGCTAAAATCAGACTTATCTCTGATAGCCCTGGTAATTACCCCGCCGGAATTTAACGACCAACCAAGACCCACCCAACTTGCATTATCTTCAACTTTTACTCCTGACCCTCTATAACTTAATGATATTGGCAAAGTTATCTCCCTACCTTTTAGTTCATGTATTGGAATGGATACATCGGCCAATCCAGTATAGTAGCTAATAGGGATACTTCCATAAAGGCCTAATCCATCGGCTGTAGGTGACGCAGGTATAATTTTAGGTTGCGTAATATCCGCCTGAGCCTTAGCTACTATAGTACTTAAACACAAAAAATAAAATGGAATGAGACGAAGAATTAGATTCATGTTCATATATGCTATCAGATTTATGGCAATAATACCAGATCAGAGTGCAATTAGATTGCACTGAAAAATATTTTAGGAATAATCTATCAATTACTCAGACCTAGGAAATTATCATCATTAAATGCTTACGTTTTTTAACAAAATTCCTTTCTACAGAAACTAATAAAAATACTTTAAATAATTTTTCATAGTGCAGTGTGCTTGCACTATACGTTTGTACTTTAGCTTTTATATTTATTTATAAAATGAAAAAAGAAATGTACTTCCTTTGCATGGTTTTAATAGGGTGCCTATGCAGCATACAGAGTTACAGTCAGGACAATAAAATAAAACAGCAAAAAGAGAATCGCAATTATTACCGCAAAGCTTTGCAGGTAGATTCTGTTAAGGCCGAAAAGGTTTCGCAAATTCAAGCCATTTACAAAGCAGGCATAAACCAATTGATGGCAGACACTAGCTTAAATGATGCAGTAAAACGGGTTAGAATTAAGTCCCTAATGGATGCAAAAAATCAGCAGTTAAGGTTACTATTAAGTCCCACCCAGCAGGCAAAGATTATCCCGACTACAGAACGGGAGCAGGTATCACCTGCAAAAACAAACTGATTTACTCAAAGCTTTCATCTAAATCTTCTCCATGCCACCTAAATGCTCATTTTCTGCTCTTAAAAAAACCGGCCGCGGCTGGTTGTTAACCCTTCTTGTTTTCTTCTGCGCGGGTTTTAATTCTACTAAAGCACAGTCCGGCACCTGGATGTACGATGCCATTCCTGCAGGTGTACTGGGCAGTGGAGGCAATCCTTATTTTCTGGATAGTCATTATTTGGAAACTTATTCCTATTACAATAGTATCGGGGGGTACGGGGTTGATTTGTGGTATACCTTTACTCTAAATGATTACACAGAACTGCAGATCAGTACTTGTGGAAGTGAGATCAGTACGGCCCTGCATGTGTTGGATCAGTATAATAATCCGGTGGCTTATTCTGATTATTCCGGAAGTTGTGGCTATCAGGCGGAGGTAGTTCAGACTTTTGCTCCGGGTACATATTATGTTGCGGTAGAAGGAAGCGGATATACCTCCTATAGTGGATCGATACAGATGTTCATGTATGCAATACCCTCCGCTGTTCAGCCCGATGGCGCTACCATTAATAATCCAATTGTTGCGGGGACAATGGGATCTTGTGGAGGTTTTTTTTCAGATTCAAGGAGTAACGGTACTTCAGGGATGGGTGATGAATATGGACAGCCGAATAATGACATTTACTATCAGTTTACTTTAAGCAGCGCTTCCACAGTAACGCTTTCTCATTGCGGTAGTGGATTTGACACCTACATGCACTTGCTGGATGCTTCGGGGAATTTGATTGCCTCGAACGATGATTCTGCATTATCGCCTTGTTTAGGTTCTGAAGCTTTTATACAAATGCTGCTTCCAGCAGGCACTTATTATGTGGTTTCTGAAGGGGCAGGTAACAACACGGGAAATATTATAACTACTATTAATGCAAGTAGTCCTACTCCTATCCCCGGAGCTAATATGGCTACGGCTATTAATGCGGGGAGTTTTAACGCGCCGGGGAGTTTTACGGATACCAGAAGTAATGCGGATCCTTGTCTGGGGAATGATTATGGACAGAGCAGCAATGATATTTATTATAAGTTTGTGCTCAATGGAACTGCTGACGTGACTTTATCCCACTGTGGCAGTGGTTTTGATACCTATATGCATGTGCTCGATGCCTCTGGAAACCTGATTACGTCAAATGATGATACTTATGTAGGTTCTACATCTCCGTGCGTAGGATCGCAGGCTTTTATACAAACAACTTTATCTGCAGGCACGTATTACCTGGTTTCAGAAGGCTATTCTTCTAATACGGGAAACATTGTTTCAACAATAAATATAATAATGACGGCGCTGCCACCACTCATCAGCTACGCGGCTATGCCAACTTTCGCTGTGGGTACTGCTACGACCTTAACACCTGCCAATACCGGTGGTGCAGTTTGCGCACCTGGACAAACGTTTTATTTTGCGGGGAACGGAAATGCCGGTTCTGCAAATGGAACGGGCACATCGGCCACGCTATACAATCCTCTAAATTCAGTAGTTGATGCATTGGGCAATGTTTATGTATGTGATGCCGGAAACCACCAAATTCGGAAGATTACTCCTACAGGTGTAGTAAGCGCTTTTGCGGGGGTGGGATATGGAGGCTATTTAGACGGGACAGGCACATTCGCTCGTTTTCAGCATCCTTCTTCTATAGCCATTGATGCCAATAGTAATCTTTTTGTTACCGATCAGCAGAACCACAGGATTCGTAAAATTACCCCGACAGGTGTAGTAAGTACGTTCGCAGGGAGTGGTTCACAGGGTTCGGCCAATGGTATGGGTACCGGGGCTAGTTTTAACAACCCCATGGGTCTGGCTTTTGATGCTTCGGGGAACCTGTATGTCGGCGATGGGGGAAACAATAAGATCCGAAAAATCACACCTGCAGGTGTGGTCAGTAATTTTGCCGGAACGGGCACTGCCGGATCGGCAAATGGACCGGCACTGTCTGCCACGTTTAACCAGCCAATGGGCCTGGCTGTTGACGCTGAGGGAAATATGTACGTAGCTGACCGGGTAAGCAGACAGGTAAGAAAGATTAGTACTTCAGGGGTTGTTTCTACAATCGCGGGAAACAATACTGCGGGATATGCGGATGGGACTGGCACAGCAGCAAGATTTGTGGATGTTAACAATCTGGTGATTGGTAATTCAGGAGATTTATATGTGGCAGATCAGGGGAACCACATGATCCGCAAGGTTACCCCGGCTGGTGTGGTCACTACTTTTACTGGTGCACTTACTCCGGGCTCAACCAATGGTCCTGGTACTGCTGCGCGGCTGAACTCGCCCTTCGGTATTTCAAGGGATGGTAGCGGGAATATGTATGTAGCCGAGAATGCAGGTAACCGGATTCGAAAACTGATAACCAGTCCATATTCCATTAGTCCTGCGCTTCCTGCAGGTCTGGTATTTGATAACCTAACAGGTACCATCAGTGGTACGCCAATTGTGGCATCTCCATTAACTAACTACACAATTACTGCATATGGCTTTGGCAGTTTTGCTAGCGCTACGGTAGCCTTTGCAGTTACACTGCCTGTTGCTTGTATCACGCCAAGTCAGAATCAAAATTATGTGCTGACTTATACACCTTTGGTCGCAGATTTAACGACAGAGGCAGCTGTAGTTGCTGCCAGTTGCGATAAGATGCAGGTTCAAACCAGCATCCAATATGTTGACGGTCTAGGCAGGCCATTGCAAACTGTACGGGTTAAAGGCAATGGAAACGGAACTAAAGACCTCATTCAACCTAACGCACATGACCCTTTCGGGCGTGAAAGTATAAAATACCTTCCTTATACCACATCAGAAGGAGCACCAGGAACTTATCGCCCAGACGCGCTAACCGGAAGTAATGGCTATAGTAATAGTGCGCAAAAAAATTACTTTAGCTTACCGAATATGGATTATAAAGATATGTCCAGCCCATACGAGGTAACAGTATTTGAACCGTCACCATTAAACCGTAGTACAGAACAAGGCGCAGAAGGAGATGTATGGCAACCAATAGCAAATAATAGTTTAGGGCATACCCAGAAAATGGAATATCGTGCTAACAATATTTCCTTAGCTTACGGCAATGATGGTTTTGCTGTGCGATTATATAGGGCGGCATCATCGGTAGTAGTTGGACACGAACATGAAAGAACATTATCAGAAACAGGATACTATGAAGCTAATACATTAAATTTAACCATTTCAAAAAATGAAAACTGGGTATCTGGAAAACCATGCACTACTGAAGAATATAAAAATAACGAAGGCAAGTTGATTGCTAAGCGTGTATTCAACTTGAAAGATGGAATTGTCGAGACAATTTCCACTTACTATGTTTATGATGATTTTGGCAATCTGTGTTTTGTGCTACCTGCAAATACAAACCCAGATGCTGGTGAAATCAATCAAGCGACACTTGATGGTTATTGCTATCAATACCGCTATGATCATCGGAATAGATTAATTGAAAAGCGAATTCCCGGACAACTAAACTGGAATAGCCTTATTTATAATATACTTGATCAGCCTATCCTAACACAGGACCCAAAACAAAGAAAATCAGGCATCTGGATCTACAGCAAATACGACGCTGTAGGCAGATTAATACAATCTGGAATTTATTCCAATAGCTTATCACGAGCGGAACTACAGACATTAGTAAATACTGAAACTGTACTTTGGGAGGAAAGAATTGGGACTTCCGATTACGGAAATTTGAGTTTCCCTCGGGATGGTTTTGAGATCAATACTGTTAACTATTATGATGATTACTCTTTTCCAGGTGGTACAGACTATAATTACACAGGAAGTAAAATGACAAGAGGACTTTTAACTGGTACTAAAGTGAGAGTGCTTGGAACAAATACCATGCTATCGAGTTTAAACTTTTATGATGAAGAAGGCAGGCTAAAAAAGAATTTTAAGCAGCATTACCTTTCTGGCAGTCTGAATGCAAACAATTATGACGAAACTGAACTTTATTATTATTTTTCTGGTAGCCCTAAAAATAGCTTCCGGATCCATCACTCAGGATCAGTATTGACAACAATCACTAACAGCTACACATACGATCACGCAGGAAGAAAAATTTTAACTAAGGAGTCCATAAATTCACCTCAGGAACTTGTCATCAGCAAATTAGAATACAATGAATTAGGGCAATTAAAAACAAAGTACCTACATAGTGCAGATGAAATCAACTTTTTGCAACATACAGACTATTTCTACAATGAGCGTGGATGGTTAAAACGGTCTATTTCAAACGAATTTAGCTTTGAGTTGAAATATCAGGATGGAACAACACCTCAATACAATGGAAATATTGCAGATCAAAGCTGGGCTGCAGGTCCCACCTTATCTAATAATTTTACTTACACATATGATGCCCTTAATCGATTGCTTAATGGCGTGAGTACAGGAATTGTAATGAACGAGGCCTTAACCTATGATGTAATGGGCAATATTAAAAGCCTTAGCCGGGACGGAGGATTAGCGGGCACCTATGCTTATAATGAGACCAAATTAGAGCAGGTAACTAACGGCTCATCAGCCACCGGAATTTATCATTACGATGATAATGGGAACGCTGACTTAGATGGCCGAACAGGAGTAAATCTTACTTATAACATTTTAAACTTGCCTGCCCTTGCTACAAAATCGGGACTTAATTTGGCTTATACCTATGATGCAACGGGTCGTAAACTAAGGAAAGTTAGCAATGGGATAACACGCCACTATATCGACGGAATTGAATATGATGGAAATGTAATCGACGTTATTCATACAGATGAGGGACTGGCCAGAAATAATAGTGGAAACTATAAGTATAATTACAATTTAATGGACCATCTAGGTAATGTACGCTTTAGTTTTCAGCAGAACCCGATAACCCAACAACTTGAACGACTGCAAAGTGATGATTATTATCCCTTTGGAAAGCGTAAATCCTCTGGAAGTCCTGTATCTTTAACCAACAAATACCTTTACAATGGAAAGGAGATTCAAGATGAATTAAATTCAAATAATGAGGATGGGCAGTATGATTACGGCGCAAGGTTTTATGATCCGGTTATAGGAAGATGGAACGTTATAGATCCTCTGAGTGAGGAATCTTATGCATTTAACCCTTATAACTACACAGAAAACAATCCTATTAAGAATATTGACCCAGATGGGAAGAGTACAACTGGTACTCCTGACGGAATTTCAGCTGGGAGCAAAGAGACTGCTAAATATGGCCCCATAAGCTACCATAATGTAGACGATGAAGTTTGGGATGGCGGTTTTGGTCAAAAGCCGGGTTACTTTGTTGAAAAAGAAGGGGATCCTGGGAAACCAAAAAAGTTTGAAGAAAGACGGGCGACTCCCGAAGAAAGGCATGAGATGAGAGTTGCACAATTAGAATCCCTTCGTGAACTCAATAAAATTCTTATTATAATTGCCATGGCAAGGGACTTAATCGCCGCAGAATTACCAAATCTTTTGACTTATTCTTCAAGATGGTTTTCTACAAAAACTGTGACGATAAGTAGTGAAGTTCTAGCGAAATTCGCTAAACATGCATTTGCAAAAGGCAGACATGCTGATTTAGGTCTATCTATGGAAACTATGCTTAGTAAAGCATCTACTTTAGTAACTAAAAATATGTCGAAGCTAACCTCAGGAAATAATACTTTGCATGTAACCGTTAATGGAATTCAGAAAACCATTATGGTAAATGTTGAAAATGGAGTAGTTCGATCTATGAATATGTATCCCGGCATTTCAAGTCGAGTAACAAAAGAAACGGTAATTAATTTAGGGAATGTAAAATGGTAAATATGAAAATTGACGGTAAAAATATAGGCACACTGCGTAGTTCTGAATTAGATATCAAGACATCGACATGCCACATTTCGAATTCAAAAATAAAAATATTAGATTTTGATCTATTTGAGTCTGATTCCGAAATCATTATTGACAATTGTATAATAGAAAAACTATTATTTCATTCTTACTGGCCTAAAGGGGGCCTAATTTTTAATAACAATAAAGTATTAAGCTATGTAGACTATCAAATGGGGGGACATAATGAACAGCCAATCAAGATTTCAAATAATACATTTGAAGAATTTGTAAATTTCTTTGATTGTCAATTTGAAGCAAAAGTTGAAGTATGTAATAATATATTTTTAAAAGGAACTAATCTATTGGGAAATGAGGGAGAAGGATTTCAAAACTCCTTTGATAATGGAATAATCACTGAAAATAATAAAGGATTAATTAATTTAGATGGATTTGGAGACTAAAAAATGTTTTTTGAAGTTTAAAGGCTAAGATTTCACACAATGAACAACACTTAGGATTTAACGTGTTAATATGATCATGTATTAATAGAATGAGCCCGTATATTTAGTAAATTTAGAAACCAGACATAAAATCAGTATGCAAATAACTTCAGAAGTAGATTTTAAGAGCTAGGAAGGAACCTCCTTTTGAAAAACAAATAAGAAGGATCCACCAGTACAATAGTAATACGTTTTTCTCTGCTTACTGTACGAGATCGGTGCCTCCATATTCTCCTTCATGAACGTAATGTAGTAGTGAAGTGTTCTTTTAGAGATCCCAAGTCTTCGGGCGAGAGAATTTGGACATCCTGTACATTTGTGCTGGATTAAAGAATCGATAGTGATAATCCTATTGATTTCAATTTTCATTTTGAAAGGTTAAAAGATTTAAGAATAAGATATATGCCCGTAAATACCTCACTATTATTGAACCGATAGGATCTGAAAGACAATTGAGCGGAGACATAAGCGATTAATTATCAAGCTAAAATAGAAAAAAGAAATAAAAAGAGCTAATATTTCTGAAAATTCTTGTTTACACAAAAGCCGCTCCATATTCCGGAACGGCTTTCCCCATTTGCAATTTGTCTTTTATTAAAGCGGTGTTCCGGCTTTAATTTAATTCTCTTTCCGATCTTTCGTTTTCAGCATTATAAGCTAATAAAGCTCTTGGTGCCCTAAAACCATACTGAACTGGATTTTCTACAATCGCTTTCATAGAAATCAGCTTATAAACATAGCCTGCTGTTTCACGGTTCAGCTTCATTTTAAAGTAATTTTTCTGATTTTGACGGTTGATCTGCTTCTTCATGTGGTTATCACCTACATTATAGGCAGCAGCCACTAAAGCCCAGTTACCAAAAATATCATGAAGTTCTTTAATGTACTTGCAGGCGGCAATAGTAGATTTACGCAAATTTTTACGTTCATCGATATCGCTATTCACCTTTAGGCCATAACTTCTGGCTGTACCTGGCATAAACTGCCAGAATCCGGCCGCACCTTTGGCTGAAACTCCAGCGTTTAAGCCCGATTCTACCAATGGAACATACTTAAAATCGTTAGGAATGCCGTAAAAAGCAAGAATTGGCTCAATTACTGGAAACCATTCCGCGGCTTTTTGATGTAAACGATTGGTTTGGATGTGGCGGTGATTAAATGAAGCCAAAATCCGCTTCATTTTGCCTGCTACCTTTTTGTCTCCTTCGGGTAGTCTTTCTTTTGCAAAGCTTAACTGTGCTTTCTTAAATCCGGGTCCGTCTTTTTTAACTTCAGGCTCCTTTTTTTGAGGTATAATTTGTGTGGTGGTGGTGTCTTTTTTATTGGTACTGTTGGTTACTTCTTTTTGACTTTTTGTTGCTTGGGGCATGTAGTAAGCGAACACTTTTGCTATGATCAATAATGCTAAAATTATTGAGCATGTTATTATGTGTTTCTTTATCATTTTCCTCCTTTTTTTGGTTAACAATTATAAAACGTCGGCAAACCTACAATATATTTGGCTAATTATCAAGTAATTACAAAACAAACTGCAAAAATCGGTGTTTAAACAGCCGTAAACGCCGATTTTTCAACTCTCCCGGCCAGGAAAATTAAAGGGAGGCAAATCACCGGTTTTTAGCCCTTTTTTAGCTGTCAATTCCAGTGGTAAATTCATCGATAAAAATCCATAAAATTGTGAATACCATCATTTTTACTTACTTTTGTACCCCGAATAAATATTCGGCTTAAAGCGTATCATGAATAAAAGCAACAACAGGAACAGTCGGGATGACAAGTCCAAACCGGGAAACCGAAGCACAACTGGAAAAAACAGAAGTGAGGAAAGAGAGTCAAGGCCAGGAAGAACGGCATCAGATTCAAAACCACCCAGAGCCGGAGAGCGCTCCAGAGAACGTTCCGGCACCCGCTCAGGAGAACAATCTGAAGAGCGTCCACGTACAGATTTCAAAGCCAAAGATTCCAGGTCAACAGGTGGCGCTAAGCCTTTTGGCGCCAGGCCTGCCAGAGATGGCGACCGTCAGGACTCCAGATCACCCAGAGAAGGTGAACGCAGAACGCGTAGCGGAGAACGTTCAGGAGAGCGTTCAAACGAGCGTTCGGGAGAACGACCAACTGAGCGTTCAAACTTCAAATCAGGCGGATCAAAACCTTTTGGAGCTAAACCTTCCAGAGATGGTGAACGCCCGGCAGGAAAAAGCTTCGGAACTAAAGGCGGAGCACCAAGAGATGCCAAACCGCGTGCATTTAAGGAAGGTTCTTCTAAAGAATATCCTAGAAATGAAAACCGCAGTTATGTAAAAAAAGACAACTTTGACGCGGATGGCGAAAGACCATTCAGAACATTTGACAATAAAAAAAGCAGCACATCCAGATCTACAGACAGCAGACCTTTCCGCAAGAGAGAGGATGAAAATGGCAGGCCTACTTTCCGTAAGCCAGGCGAAAAGCCTATGGTTATGCGGGCAAGAAAAGAGGCCCCAGCTAAAGTAGACGATGGTCTGATCCGTTTAAACCGTTACATTTCCAATGCAGGGATTTGCTCCCGTCGTAAAGCCGACGAGCTGATTGCCGCAGGTGTGGTTTCTGTAAATGGTGAAGTCGTATCTGAACTGGGCCATAAAGTTGACCCTGCAAAAGATGACATCCGCTACAACGGAGAATTACTAAAACGGGAGAAGAAAGTTTACGTGCTGCTAAATAAACCGAAGGACTACATCACCACTACGGACGATCCGCAGGAGCGCCGTACAGTAATGGCACTGGTAGAAAAAGCAAGCAGAGAACGCATCTATCCTGTTGGTCGTCTGGACCGCAATACTACCGGATTGTTGTTGCTCACCAATGATGGTGACCTGGCAGATAAATTATCACACCCAAGAAATAGTGTAACTAAGATGTACCATGTTGAACTCAGCAGAAGTTTAAGTCAGGGCGACTTAAATAAAATTGAGTTTGGATTGGAACTTGAGGATGGGATCATTAAACCAGATTCGGTATCTTATGTAGCTGGTGCTTCTAAAAAAGAAATTGGCATACAGATCCACAGCGGAAAAAACAGAATTGTTCGCCGTATTTTTGAACATTTAGGTTATGATGTGGTGAAGCTGGATCGTGTGGTATACGGAAATTTAACTAAAAAAGACCTTCCGAGAGGAAGATGGAGATATTTGGAAGAGCATGAGCTGATCCAGATTAAACACCTGATTAAATAATAAGAAAATGAGGAAGCTGGTTTATCTTTTGATCGTAATGTTGACCGCTTTTGAGGCGCAGGCCCAGAATGCAAACTATAACTTACTGATTGGAAGTTATACCACAGGTGGAAAAAGCAAGGGCATCGCTGTCTATAACTTTAACACTAAAGATGCTTCCACACTTTTAAAAAATACCATTGCCGCAACTAATCCCAGCTACTTAACTGTTTCAAGGGATAAGAAATTTGTATACAGCGTTAACGAGACTGGGGCAACCAGTACCGTTAGCGCTTTTTCTTTCCAGCCAAATTCCGGCAAACTTGTATTTTTAAATAAACAGGATAGTGAAGGTGCAGATCCTTGTTACCTGACAGCAGATGACCATAATGTAATTGTGGCCAATTATTCTGGTGGTTCCATTGCCGTATTTGGCCGCAATGCCGATGGCTCTCTTGCCGCAGCCAAACAAATCATCCAGCACACCGGAAAAAGTATAGATCCGCTAAAAAGACAGGAAAGCGCACACGTGCACATGACTTTGTTTACGCCAGATCAGCATTATCTTATTGCTAATGATTTAGGGGAAGACCAAACCTATGTCTATAAGTATACCCCCGGAATGGTCAACAAACCACTGGCTGTTGCCAACGTGCTAAAAACCAATGCAGGAACTGGCCCAAGGCACCTGGCTTTTAGCCCGAATGGTAAATTCGCTTATCTTGCACATGAATTTAATGGTAGCATTACAGCGTTCAAATACAACAAAGGCAAGCTAAACAGCATTCAGGAAATAGCAACAACCCCAAAGGACTTTAATGGCAAAATAGATGGCGCGGATATTCATGTATCCCCTGATGGCAAATTTGTATATGAAAGCAACAGAGGAGACGCCAATTCCATTTCTGTATTTGCCATTCAGTCAAACGGCAGTCTTAAATTTGTTGAAACAATAAGCACGCTAGGTAAAGGACCAAGGAATTTCGCTATCGATCCGACCGGAACTTACCTGTTGGTAGCCCACCAATACAGCAATGAGATTGTGATTTTTAAGCGTAATCCTTCTACCGGCAAATTATCCGATACCGGTAAAAGAATCCAAACAGGCGCACCCGTTTGCCTGGTTTTTAGCGCTAAATAATCTTATTCCTTTCAGGATCTATTTATTCAATGTAGTTTGATACAAAACTGTGCCCTCATCGTTGATGGCTTTTACGGCTACTTTAGTGGTATTGATAGAAAAATACATAAATCCATGTGTTGAAGACTCAAAACGGCTGTAGGCGACACCTGATTCCACAGGAGTAAGTTCTGAGCCCGCACCCGATATAAACTGGTGTGGAAATCCATTTATTTTTAAGTGCTGCAAAGAGTGTTCATGGCCAGAAAGGTAAATGTCTACTTTATGTTTTTCAAACAAACCAGTTAACGATTTTCTAATCTCCAGGGTATCGTAATTTTTAATGCGTGGCCCAACGGTATAGCAAGGATGATGACCTACCACAATTTTCCATTTCACATCCGATGAAGCATTCTTTAAGGTTTCATCTATCCAGGCCAGCTGCTGCTTTGGCGCCTGATCTTCCATATCATAAACAATAGGTTGGGTATCGATAAATACAAACAGTACTGTCTCTTTCCCCTTACCAATCTTCATCTCTTTTGAGTAATACCGCGAAGGCATATTCCAGCGCCTGCTCACTTTACTGTACCTTACCTGAGCATCCGGATCGGAACCATAATCGTGATTACCGAGTACAGGATACCAGTCATCCTGCAGGGAATGCGCAGTATATACATTTTCAAAAGAATAGTGCCATAAGGGATCATGTTCGCTAACCACGCCCCTTGGATAAAAGTTATCCCCTACAGAGATGATAAACTTATTAGGATGTGTAGCCGCCCATACCCCCATTTGTTTGCCCACTTCTAACTGATGGTACTCACCACTCCTGCCCCAGTCACCCAGGGCAACAAAGTTCAATGGAAAATTGTCATCAGCCAGTATACTGGGCGATAAGTCGTCACTTTCCAGATGCGTAACCCGCTCTCCTGCCAATGCTTCCATCGGACTGATCAGTGAAGCACCAATGGCGGTTAATGCGGTGTGTTTAACAAAGTCTCTTCTTTTCATTATGGCTGTTTATGTATAGTTTTCTTTTCGATTAATCTGTTTGGCCTGCCTTTTTCCTTTACCAGCTCAAAAGCATCCAGCAATTCTCCTGTGGCTAAATAAGACTTAAATGACAGCACCTTATCATCAATGCTAATGGTCTGGTAAACCTGAACGTGACTGGAAATGGTATCTGCCCATTCCATTGCATTCGTTTCGTACATTTTAGAACCACTTACAGAAACGATGTACATTGTTCCTGAATGTGTATCCGGTCCTCCATTTGAAAGGGGCACTTTACGCATCCCTCTTGCATAAGCATGGTCATGTCCCTGCATCACCAGGTCTATTTTATACTGATCGAAAATTGGTTTGAGGTATTTTTTTACATTTTTATTGTTCCTACCGTTATTGGTGGAAAAAACAGGATGATGCATCACGATGCAAGTCCATTGCTGGTCATTATCTTTAAGCACCTTGTGCAGCCAGTTTACCTGATTGAGGATACATTGTTCCGTCATGGCCTCTTCAATCATCTGCGTATTTAACGAAATGATCCGCACACCCTGAATGTCCGTAAAGTAGCAACTTCCCGCCAACAGCTCATCCTCCGGCCCATTTGAAGGCAGTCTGAACTGGGTTTTCCAGTACACGGAAAGATGGGGATTCGCATCCTCATGCGTGTATTCATGATTTCCAGGTGTCATTATAGTCGGTACTGTAGCATGAACAAAAGAACCCGCAGCAAACCAGTCACCCCATTCATCGTCTTTATTGGCCCTATTCACAAGATCTCCGGCATGGATCACCATACTCGCCTCGGGCATTGCCGCATAAGCCTTTCTAATCACACGACTCCATAGCGGCTTAATTCCCACCTGTGCATCACCAAGGTAAATAAAATCTAATTTGGCCTTTGCTTCCATTTTTCTGGCCGTTTTAAATTGCATCCATTCCGTCCAATACGCTGACCTACCTACCCGGTAAGCATACAAAGTGTCTGGTTTTAGGTCTTTAAGCACAACATGGTGGTTATGTGCCGCAATTGTTTCAAATTTAAAAACCTTAGTATTTGCTTTTTCAGAAATGGCCTTGGCGATAAAATCCGGATGTGCATCTGCTATGGCATATTCAATTCCGCTTTGTTCATCAGAAACAGCCGTTCTCCAGCAAACTGCCATACTACTGGAAGGATCTTCAGTAACATTAAGGACTATACGGTCAGGAACTGCTGTAGGTTTATATAAGTTTGAAGTATTCTCATCCCCCTCAGCAGCCAAAGTGAACAAAGGTAAATTGATGACCGGTAATACCGCTCCAATTTTTAGCGTATTTAACAGGAATTTCCTGCGTGTTGCATGTTTTATCATTGTCGTTTCAAAAGTATGCGCAGAACCTGTTCAAAGGGTCCTGCACATACACCATCATTATCTTAAATACCACATTTTGGTATTGATATCATCCGCACCAAAAACTGCTATAGCGGCCTGGTAACTGTCGTTATTTACGTTGGGCTCACTTGTTGGCCAACCGTATCTCACAGGAAATTTAGATTGGAAAGACATCGGGCCAGGAACAAATTCCGGATAACCGGTACGACGAAAATCAAACCATCCTTCAGCTCCACGGAACAGCATCGACAACCATTTTTGAATGATCAGTTGTTTCTGTGTGCCATCATACTTCACCAATGGCAAGTCATAATATCCTGAACTTAAGGCCTGAGCTTTTACCCCATAATAATCCATAGAAGCTTCAATTCCATCATGGTAAAGTGAGGCCGCAGTTTTGGAAGGAACAGTTAGTTTACCCGTCTGAGCAGCCTCCGCAAGAATGAAACATACTTCTGAATATAACATCAAACTTGCTTTTAAGCCGGCAGCTTTATCTTGTTTAAAAAACGAGGAGAAAACCGACTGGTGTGTTTCACCACCATTGTAATCTGCAGGATTTGCTAATGCATGTGGCACCCCTACATATTGATTGTGATCTACCGTTGAGCCAGTGGTTGTGGCCACCGGAGCCACCCATATGGCCAGGCGGGGATCATTGCGCTGCAATAAAATATCTACCAGTTCTTTACTTGCTTTTGTTTTGGCAAAATCTGCATCGATCATATTTTTTGTGCCACCTGGCCAGCTGTCGTCTTTTTTAACCCCCTGATAAATCACCTCCGCATTATCGGTATTACTGCTAAATATGGGGTACAACTCTGTATTGTTTACGATTTCCTGCATCTCTGCAAATGCATTACCATACACTTTAGAGCACCTCATCAATAACCTTAGGCGCAAAGAATTGGCGAGTTTACGCCATTGCAAAGCCTTACCAGCATAAAGCGCATCTGCACCAGCATCAATGCCGCTACCATTAGCCCTCAACTGCAAATTGGCATCTTTAAGCATTTGAAGCAGGTTCATATAAATATCCTGCTGTTTATCGTAGGCTGGCTTAATGTTCCCGGTTTCTACCGATTGGAGTGCCTGCGAAAAGGGCACATCACCATACAAATCTGTGAGGTAAGCGATGTTAAAAGCCAGTAAAATATTTCCCGTAGCTACATATACAGGCTGTGCCGCAGCGCTTGCTTCCTGCTGCATCGTTTTAATGACCATCGCACGCTGATAAATGTCATTCCAGTCAACAGCTGTCCAGCGGAATGTTTCATAATCGTTATTTCTCACCAGCGTAATGTACCTACCTAATGCAGCAGGCCTTCTGGCAAATGCATTTTCCTGATAAGCGTAAGCAGTTTGGGTAATGGCCTCTGTAAAATGATATTCGGGCCTTGTGGTAGAAGGGCTGTTGTTATTCGTATTGATTTCTTTGAAATCTTTAGTGCAGGAGCTGATGACTGCTGCAATGCATACTAAATATATAATTGAATAAATTCTCATGTCAAATGATTAAAAGTTGCAACTCAGTTTAAAGCCATACGAACGGATTCCCGGCAATGCGAAATGTCCTACGCCCTGATAGCGAATGGTGGAGATACTCATGGTTGTTTCCGGGTCAAAGCCCATATCGGCCTTGGTCCATGTATACAAATTGTAACCAATGGCCGAAACGGTTAGATTGCTCATAAAAGGCAGGTGTTTCATTATATTTTTACTTAGGGTGTAGCTCAATGACACCTCTTTTAGTTTAACATAAGTTGCACTAAAAGTGTCATTCTGGTAGTATTTCCAGTACTTATTGTCGTAGTAATCACTTGCAGCCAAGACCACATCATTTTGCTTATAGGTACCGTCTGCATTGGCAATTACGCCTGGCATAATCATACCATCATTTCTTTTTATACCATTGGCATCTGTCCAGCTTAAGCCACCATGTGCTGCATCTCTACCTGGCAGTGTGGTTTCAATATAGCCGTCATCTATCAGGCCTTTAATGGCATAAGAATAAAACTGGCCTCCTTTACGCCAGTCTACTAAAAAGCTCAATGAAACCGGGCCATAACTAAAGCTGTTGTTGATGCCCAGCATAAAATCGGGATTGTAATTGCCAATTTTCTCAAACTCTGTAGACTGCTGCAACATGCCTTTGCTGGTTAACAGCGCCTGTCCTGCAAATGGCCCACTTTGTACTTTCTGCCAGCTCTTGGTGTAAAAGTCACCCATCTGGGTTCCTTCCTTAATCAGGTACTGCACATTATTTCCATCGGTACTGCCAAGCAGGTAATTGCTGATCCCAGGTGTCAGGGAGATCACTTTATTTCTGTTACGGGTAAAGTTAAGATCAGTTTTCCAGGTAAACTTACCCTTAAAAGGAACTGCGTTTAAAGAGATTTCTATCCCCGAGTTTTGGATGTTACCCGCATTAATCAGCTTGGTACTTGCACCAGAAGCAATGGTTGTAGGCACCTGAATAATCTGGTTTTTATTATTGGTCTTGTACCAGGTAAAGCTCAGTCCCAACCTATCCTGGAAAAAGCTCACATCAGCACCCGTTTCATAAGAAGTTGCGATTTCTGGTTTCAGCTGACTGTTTTTCTGATCGTAACTGAGTCCTGCACGTTTAACGGAACCCCAATCGGTATCAAAAGGAATTACGCTGTATAACTGATAGGGATCTGTATCCGAACCCACTTGCGAAATGTTTCCGCGCAACTTCAAATAAGATAATTTATCCCATTTTATGCCCAATAAATCGGAAGCTATTACGCTCAATGATGCCGAAGGATAAAAATAAGAATTGTTTTCAGCAGGTAAAGTACTACTCCAATCGTTACGTGCGGTAAGGTTTAAGAAAACGGATTGTTGATAACTGATTTCTGCCAAACTGTAAAGACTGTTAATGCGTTTATGTGAGGCAGCCTCATTGTAAATCATGGAACCTGCAGCGGCATTAGCCAGGTTGTAAATACCCGGTAAGGTCAGTGTACCCGTATAATTTCTCACCGAACGGGATTTCTGGTCCATTTGATTGCCTCCCGCAGAAACCGAATAGTTCCATGCTGTGGCAATTTTTGATTTATAGGTCAACAAGAAGTCGCTGTTCTGCTCTTTAAAGTAATCGTTTTGTGTAAGATAAGCACCTGTAGGATTACGCTTGGCACTAAATGGTCTTTTCTGATTGATATCCGTAGCATAATAATCCAGACCTGTACGCCCTGTTAAAGTAAGGTTTGGCAACAAGTCTACCGCAAGCTGCACATGTCCGGTTAACCTGTTCCTGTTAAAGCCATTGGTTTCTTCATAAGCAATAAGAAAGGGATTGTCATCACTTGACAAAGGATTATATTGTTTAATTCCCTCTTTACCCGGCACCCAGTAATTGCGCAGGTCTTCAATGTTGATGTTTGGGGCCAGCTTGTACAACTGATTGGTTACACTCTCACTATTGGCAGAGGGACGGTTATCGCTCCTATTGTTGGCATAGGCGATATTGGTTCCAATCCGGATATTCTTTTTGATGTTGTAATTACCAGCAAAATTGAGGCTGTTCTTATCCATATCTGTATTCGGAACAATACCCTTATTCTGCATATTGGCATAAGACAACCTGAAATCACCTGCATCGCCGGATTTAGAAATCGCTAAGTTATTGGTAAAGGTATGGCCGGTATTGAAGAAATCTTTAATTCTATCCGGATACGAAACCCAATCCGTAGCAATGGCTTTTCCAGTAGCATCCAAAGGACTGTTCCATTGTACAAGTTTAGTGCCCACATCCAGACGCTGACCCCAGGCACTCGTGCTTAAAGTATTGTCTGATACAGGCGAATCACCCGATCCGTATTCATTCTGAAAATGCGGGAACAGATAAGCCTTGTCAAAAATGGCGGTGGAATTAAAACTGATGCCAAGGCCTTTTTTTCCCGCACCAGATTTAGTGGTAATAAGGATGACCCCGGAACCCGCCCTGCTGCCATACAATGCAGCCGCACTTGCACCTTTCAGTACCGTAATACTGGCAATATCATCTGCACTCACATCGCCCATAGGGCTCCCATAGTCAATACTCTGTTTACCGTCAATTCCAGCAGTTGGATTTTGAAGCGCCGGCGCTACCGGGATGCCGTCAATAACATATAAGGGCTGATTGTCTTTCGTCAATGAAGATTGCCCACGAATGGTCACCATCACGCTTGAACCCGGATCAGCTGCTGAACCGCGTACGTTTACGCCGGCCACACGTCCTGAAAGCGCATTCAATACGTTGGGTTGAGGTACGTCACTTACATCGGCAGCACTTAATTGCGCACTTGCATATCCCAAAGAACGCTCACGTTTTTTGATCCCCAAAGCGGTCACCACAACTTCATCCAGGGCATTTTGTTTGGCCTTTAAAACTGCGTTTACAGTAACCGCCTCTCCCGAAACCACATGAACATTTTTAATCAGTTCCTGGCCATAAGAGATATAGCTTAGCTGTAAGGCATATGTACCTTCAGGCACAGAAAGCGCATAGGCACCCTCAGTCCCGGCAACCGCTGTTTTACCCGTTTCCATAACTTTTACTACCGCGCCAATAAGCGGCTCATTGAGCTCATCCGTCACTTTTCCGCGAATTTGACCTGTCTGGTTGTGCTGTCCGGTTTTACCTGCCTTGCTCAAACTTAAGATGATGTAATTGTCTACCAACTTATAGCTGATGGAAAGGTCTGACGAGAGCCAGCTAAGTGCATCTTTGACCGATGTTTTGTTTTTACGAATGTTGATATTTTTAGCCAGTAAAGCATTTACCCCCTCATCAAAAGTAAACTGCAGGGTTTGTTGAGCTTTAATCTGGTTAATAAACTGCTGTAAAGTAGCCGTATTCCCCTTTAATGTGATCAATTTTGCTGTGGTTTGGGCAATTGTAAGCTGCCAGGCGCACAACAGAAAAAGAAGCGTTAATAATTGACGCCGTAGAATTTTTTTCATTACTTTGTTTTTTGAATTACAGCAAGTTTCAATACTTGCCTTGTTAATTGATTTAAATATTCAGTTGACTACATAAGCGCCCTGCTGGAACAGGGCGCTTTGTTTTTAGCTTTCTTTCATCTACCTCCGTTTTTTTCTATATGAACTTCGTTTTTGATTATGCGATATTTAAAGCCTGCTGTATTGGATAAGATCTCCATGACTTCCTGCAATTTTTTTCTATCAAAACTGGCGGTAACACGCTTCTCTAAAAGTCCAGGATCTGAACAGCTCAGCCTGATGTTATACCAGCGCTGAAGTTCCTGAACAATATCGCGGATCTCTTCCTGCTGAAACTGAAGCGTTCCTTTTTGCCAGCCAAGAATTTCCTGTATAGCGGTATTCGATTTCAGGAATGCGCCATTTGCGCCATATTTTATCTTCTCCCCCGGTAAGAGGAAATGGCTGCCAGACTTGTTAACACCATTTACACCCACCTTTCCTGTCACTACCGCAACACTTGCATTCGCATCAGAGTGGTATGATTTTACGTTAAAGGATGTACCCAGAACATGGACGTTCATTCGGCCAGTATGGACGATAAAAGGTCTGTGCTGATCATGAACTACCTCAAAAAAAGCCTCTCCATTTAAATACACCTCTCTTTTACTTTTCAAAAATTTAGTAGAGAACTTTATCGCGCTGCTATTGTTCAACAGCACTTTAGTGCCATCGCTAAGCGTTACCATTTTATGCTGCCCGGATGTAGTTGATAAAAATACATACTGGGGTTTTTCTTTAACCGGCAAGGCCATTTTGTAAAACATCAGTCCTGCAGACAAGGCAACCAAAAGTGTAGCAGCCAACCCAAGATACCATTTGTGCATTTTTAGTGCAGGAACAGGGCTGGTACTGGAATTAATGCGCTTAAGTACCTTTTCTGCATTAAAAACCGGTGCATTTAATGCTTCGTTATCAGATAAATGATTTGCTGTTTCTTCCTCCATCACTTCTGCCCATTCCTGCTCGTACAAGCCGGAACCCAATATCAACTTGATTTCATTCAGCTCCTCATCTGAACAGAGGTTATTGACATACTTCTTAATTAACCCTTTTATATCTTTATCCATAACTTTCTAACACCACTAATACAATTAACCAGCGGGGTATAACTACTGCAGATAAAAATATTTTAAAAAAAAAGCTTAGCCTATAGTTCCGCGAAGGGAAAGAAAGTCCCTGATTGATTTTATGGCCTTCACCATCTGATTGTTAACGGTACTATCTGCAATATTCAGCGTTATTGCAATCTGCCTGTGGCTTAATCCATCATAACGGGAAAGCTCATAAATCTGCTTTCTTTTGGGTGGAAGAGTTGCTATCGCTTGTTTTGTTTGCTGAAGCGCCTCCTTGTATTGGAAAGCCTGATCTGTATTGGGCGTAGTTTGCTCTGCATGCTGCAACATCTCTTTTACAATTCTGGATTCTACCGTTCCCCGTTTTAAAAGATTCAATAAAGAATTGTGTGTGATTCTATAGAGGTAGGCTTGAATAGAGAAATCGGGATTCAGGTCGTTCAGGTTATCCCAAACTTTAACAAATACATCGTGTACAATGTCTTCGGCCATTTCCGGAGACTTTACGAATTTCAAAGCATAATAAAAAAGTTTCTGCGCATACCTATGATAAAGTTGTTCAAATGCCTGCTTGTCAAGATCCTTTAATCTAACAACCAACATTTGATCATCCCATTGATCAGTTCCTTTATTGCTCATTTAAAAAGTATTGTATGGCAACAAAGGTATTGAAATAAGCAGGCCAGATATGATAAGGAATGTTTAAGCTTATGTAAACAAATTGTACATAGGCCTAAACATCCGCTAAACTTTTCTTATAGCTTTTCTTCCGCTGTCAGTGCTTTCTGGCTTTCAATGATCGCGGTATAAAAATCAATGTAATCCGGAAGGATTTTTTTCAAATCAAAATCCTGGGCACGTTTAAATGCATTTTCTTTAAAGCGGTTGAGCACTTCATCACTTTCCAGTATAGAGATCGCTTTTAAAGCCATATCCTCAACATCACCTACATTACTCATGTAACCACAATAACCATCTATGTTGAGCTCCGGCAGGCCTCCGGCGTTAGAGGTGATAATAGGCACTTTACAGGCCATCGCTTCCAATGCCGCCAATCCGAAACTTTCTGTTTCTGAAGGCATCAAAAACAAATCAGATACAGACAAAATTTCTTCCACAGCATCCTGTTTACCTAAAAACCGAACGTGATCGCATACGCCCATATCACGGCACAGCTGCTCATTGTAGGCGCGTTCCGGTCCATCACCCACCATCAATAGTTTTGAAGGGATTTTTTCCTGGATCTTTTTAAACATTTTGATCACATCATTCGTCCGTTTAACCTTCCTGAAGTTGGAAGTATGGATCAGGATCCGTTCATTATTTGGCGCTATCGCCTTTTTAAAATGATCTTTAGGCTTTAAACTAAATCTTGTGAAATCTATAAAATTGGGAATCACCTTAATCTCCCTGGTAATGTCAAAGTGTTTCAGCGTATCTTCTTTCAAATCCTGAGAAACGGTAGTTACACCATCAGATTTATTAATCGAAAAAGTTACGACAGGTTTATAGGTAGGATCTTTACC
The DNA here is from genome assembly GCF_020991475.1 of Pedobacter sp. MC2016-14. NCBI lineage: Bacteria > Pseudomonadati > Bacteroidota > Sphingobacteriia > Sphingobacteriales > Sphingobacteriaceae > Pedobacter > Pedobacter sp. MC2016-14. The sequence continues at coordinate 1,626,240 of NZ_JAJMPA010000001.1, read as the reverse complement.
AACCAATGTAATATCTGTACCGTGCAAAGTGGTTACAACAGGAATATGGATACCATAGCTGGCCAAAATCTGCTTTGCCATAAAAGCTGCTGAAGCATGGGGAATAGCATAATGCACATGCAGCAGGTCTAAGTTTTCAAAACGTACTACATCAACTAATTTACTGGCCAGTGCCGACTCATAAGGGGCATAATCAAACAAGGGGTAATCTCTCACAGACACCTCGTGATAAAATAAATTAGCAGAAAAGAAGTCGAGACGTGCAGGCTGACTGTAGGTAATAAAATGGATCTGATGACCTTCATCAGCGAGCGCTTTTCCCAGTTCTGTGGCCACAACACCACTACCACCAAAGGTTGGGTAACAAACTATTCCTATTTTCATCTGCTTAAATTTGTTTTTTAGCTGTCATGAAGCTATCAGATTTATTCATCCCAAGTGTGGTAGATCAATCATGATGGTTTCATTAAAAGTTTTTTTACAAACGCAAAGTACCTAACTTAAAATGAGCTTTGTGTTAAACAAATGCAATTATTTAAGCCAGCTTATTTTTAAGCGCTCAAACCATTAATTGTAAATGCGTTAGGGCTGTTTCATTTCTGCCTGAATGACAAGATACATCTCATTTGGCCGCTGCGTACCTATATAATATTCCAGACCATCCCTGTCTGTCAGCACCACCGCATCTTTACCCGATGAATAAAAGCGAATGCTTCCCTTTCTATGGAGATTATAAACCGGGTTATTAAACAGGTAATTGCTATAGGTATCTTTACGCACTTTAACAATGCTGTTTAAATCAATCTTTACGCGCTTAGCCGTCCACAAGCCATCAATAATTACACTTCTATTGTCAATGATGATCCGGTATTGAATAAGGAATAAGAGCAGAATAGAAATTCCAATGATCCCAAAACCAACAATTAAAAACAAATCCTGCGTGTTGTCCCTATCGCGCTCATATACATAAGCGGCAAAACAAAATGCAGCCATCACCAAACGGATACAGATCCGTATGTAATCCCGGCCAATGTACTGTTTTTCAAAATAGGCGTGTTTATGATGGGTCATCTCATTTAAATTTCAGTTCGAAGATAGCGACTTTTTTTGTGGTTGCCGTTACTTTATATCTATTATCCTGACGCATTCCGGCTATCCATACCAATTCACCATTTCCATTTACAAGTATGGGGATGCGATCCTTTTTAGGAACCGGTACCTTTTGATCGATTAAAAAGTCGCTGAGCTTTTTAAAGCCCTGCATTCCTAAGGGCATAAATTTATCCCCTTCCTGCCTGCTCCGCACAATTAAAGGGAAGATCAGCAAGTCTGCATCTACATAGGCCAGTTCCGGATCCCTGTCGTACGTATTGGAATGGAGATAGGAAATGTGTAGTTCCTGATGAAAAAAATCAACAATACTGTCTGTAGAATGAAGCATCACATTCAGATGCCGCTCGTTTTGATCCAATGGACTCACTATCAAATCTTCTCTGTTCAGGGTAATTCTATGGGTAGCGCTATAAAAGGAGGTACCACTCTGGTTATGCAAATTTTGTAGAATCTCTGCCACCACTGCTGCTGTAAAATGATAGGGCTGCAGCAATTCATAGGTCAACAACATTTTAGGTTCAAGCTGCTCCAATTCGGAAATCCGGAAATAGGTCCCATCTGGTTTAACCACCATCACCTGCTTTCTTAGTGCCTTTACCAGCTGCTGAATGACTTGTTCTGCCTCTGCAAAACGTTGAATATTGTGTTGAAAGGTTTGTTCAAGATTGGGATTAATGAGCTTTAATTCCGGAATAACGTTTAGCCTGATTTTATTACGTGCATACTTGTCCTGTAAATTGGAGCTGTCTTCTACGTAATCTATGTGATGTTCTGTAACGGTTTCCTCAATGCCGCTACTGGTCATAAACAATAAGGGGCGGATCAGGAAATCTCTTTTTGGAAAGATCCCATGCAGGCCTGCAATACCTGTTCCCCGGGTTAAATTGAGCAATATGGTTTCTATCGCATCGTTTTGATGCTGTGCCAAAGCAATGTAATGGTAGTTGTTCTGCTGCCTGATTTCTTCAAACCAGGCATACCTCAAATCTCTTGCGGCCATTTGTGTAGAGATCCCCTCCGCAGCGGCAAATGCCCTGGTATCAAAATGGGTAACATAAACCGGAACGTCCAGGCTGGCAGCAAGAAGCCTTACAAAGGCTTCATCACGCTGAGATTCATCTGCCCTTAAATTAAAATTGCAATGCGCGATACCAAAATCAAATTCTGCAAGTTTAAAGAGATGGGCCATTAAAACAGAGTCCTTCCCTCCGCTTACCGCCAGCAGAATCCTGTCATCAGCAGTAAAAAGGGAATGGGTATGAATATAATTTATGAAGGGCTGCAGGGGTAACATCTTTCAAAAATAACAACTAACTTTGTAAAGTGCAGAAATTACGTCTTTTCTTTATCCTATTCCTCCTTCCAATGGCGCTGTTTGCCCAGCAGCGGACAAAGATCTATGTTGACCGTTTTGAACGGAGTAAGATTGATGTAAAAAACAACGTTTCTTATTTAAGAAAACCTGTTTTTAGACAAGACAATGCCATCCTGACTTGTGACAGTGCGGTATTTTTTGAAAAACTCAACATTTTCGAAGCCTTTCAAAACGTGCACATCAATCAGGCCGACACGATGAATATCTATTCTGACCACCTGACCTATGACGGTAATACTAAAATAGCCCACCTAACCAACAATGTGCGGATGGTTGATCAGGAATCTACGCTGACCACGAATATTTTAGATTATAATATGGCATCGAGGATTGGCACCTACGTAGAGGGCGGAAAGATCATCAATAAGGATGTTACGCTAACCAGTCAAAATGGATATTATTTTGCGAATACGCGTGATGCTTATTTTAGGTACAACGTAGTGGTGGTAACTCCTCAGACCACCATCAAATCAGACACCTTAAGATACAATACCTTAACGAACTGGACGTATTTTTACGGCCCAACAAATATTAAGGGTAAAGACGACAATTTATATACAGAAAACGGGGCTTACAATACCAAAACGGAATATGCCTATTTTGGAAAAAAGAACCTTTACACGCAAGGCAGTAAATCTTTAAAAGGCGATAGTTTGTATTACGATGGGAAAGCGGGATACGGAAAAGCAGTTAAAAACATCCTTTTCCTGGATTCGGAAGATAAAACGCTGATGCGCGGTCAGCTTGGTTATTACTACAAAAAAGACCAGCGTACATTGGTGACCAAAAACGCGCACATTGGCCTTGGAACTTCTGATTCTATTATGGTAAAGGATAAAAAGCAGCCCGATAGTTTATGGCTGGGCGCAGATACGCTGGAAACTCAAATGGTGCTGCGTCAAACTTTAAAATTGATCCCTGCGCCAGTGGTTTTAAAAGACAATGAAATAGGTTCAGAGAAAAAAGGCAGCAATCCTTCGCCTCAAAAAGAAGGGAAAGTAGCCCCAAAACCAAAAGCGCCGATACTTCCAAAAGATAGTCTGACGACTAAAGCCGTACTTAACCGTGATAGCTCGTCGAAAGATAGCCTGGCAATAAAAAAGCCCGCAATTGAGCTCAAAAAAGATACCGCAGCGATTTTAGCCAGTCAGAAGGCGCCGCCTAAAAAAGATGCACTTGCTGTGGCAAAAAATAAAAAGATACTGAAGGATACTGTCCCAATCAATCCCCTGGATACGGTAAGGGCACGGATCATTAAAGCCTATCATAAGGTTAATGTGTTCAAATCGAACATGCAGGCTAAGGCAGATTCCCTCTTTTATACCAGTGCAGATTCTACTTTAAGGTGGTATTACGATCCGATCATGTGGTCTGATGGCTCTCAGCAAACGGGAGATACCATTTACCTGCAAATGGCCAACAAAAAACTAAGAAGTGTACAGGTGCTTCAAAAAGCTTTTGCGGTTAACGTGTATAAAGATTCCGCGAAATTCAACCAGATTAAGGGTAAAATGATGACCGGATTTTTTAAAGATGGCAAACTGAATGACATGTATGTAGACGGCAATGCAGAAAGCATCTATTTTACCAGAAGTGATGATGGCAAAGCTTATAAAGAGATGAACCAGACGGTGAGCAGCAGGATCAAAATCACTTTTAAAGATGGCCAAATTAACCGCGTATTGCTAATCAGGGATGATGAAGGTGCCATCACCCCGATAGAACTGGTAAAAGAAGAAGCCATCCTTACGGGATTCATTTGGAAACCGGAACTGCGACCCACATCGAAGGCACAAATTATTAATCCAAAACTTGTACCTAAAAACGTTAAGAAGGCGGCTCCTGCTTTAAAACCAAAAGAAGCGGATGCAACCACTACGCCCGTAAAAAAGCAATAAGCTTTTTCATGGCCTGCGCGCGGTGGCTGATTTGATTTTTCTCTTCCATGCTCATCTCCGCAAAAGTCTTTGCGTAACCTTCAGGTTCAAAAATAGGATCATAGCCAAAACCACTTGTTCCCGAGGGTTCGGTTCTTAAGGTGCCGTTAATTACCCCTTCAAAAAGGTGTTCTTTACCATCCTGCATTAAAGAAATGACGGTCTTAAACCGGGCTTTCCTATTGCTGATGCCTTCCATCTTTTGCAACACCAATTGCAGATTGGCCAAATCTCCCTTCCCTCCGGAATAGCGGGCCGAATAAATTCCTGGCTCCTGATTTAAAGCTTCTACTTCAAGGCCGCTATCGTCTGCAAAGCAGTCTAACTGGTAGTTTTCCAGTACGAATTTGCTCTTCAAGCCTGCATTTTCCACAAAGGTTGTTCCCGTTTCAGGAATTTCGGTTGTGCAGCCAATGTCCGTCAGGTTAAGTACCGTATACTTACCAGCTAGTAATTCTTTAACTTCCTGTGTTTTGTGCAGGTTATGTGTGGCGAAGACCAGAGATTTCATTCAATAAAATTAGGTTTTTAATTTGGGTTTTTAATTTATTCCTGTAATTGAGTAAATTTTGATCAGCAATTTATTCTTCCTACTAAAAAAAGTATTGCAAAGTCATATTTCATAGTGTCAGTTAATATTTTTCTATAGCGACACTTATTTTTCCGCTTAGATTACTTCATATTCTTATAATTTTGAGAAAACGAAATCAGCAATTTTATTTATAGATGGAAAACACCCGTGATTTAGACTGGAATATCCCAAATTTGAAAAGAAACAATTCTACCAAGCCAATTCAAGATTACATCACAAAACATATCGTTTCTGGCGATTTACCACCAAATAGTTTCTTGCCTTCTATCCGGACATTATCCGAGAAAATAAAAGTCAGCAGAAACACCGTAAACATGGCTTACAGACTGCTCAAACTCGCGAATTGGCTAAGCCAAGCTGATGATACACGTTATAAAGTGGCGCAGTGCAGACCCGGCAGTATAGCACCTCCGCTGCTGATCAAAAATAATTTCCGGGGATCCATCCTCAAGTCGAATTTATCATCAGCCGCAACAGACACCAGCTTCATAGGCATTGCAAAAAATTTCATCAAATCTGGCAATTCTCCTTTCGTCCATTACATGAAAGATTTGCGAAAGCATTTGAAAGAAAATGGTTACCACACACAACTCAATAATTTGGAAGCTTACAAAGGTTTTAGGCTTAATGCTTCCATTTGCAAGTACATCAATTCGAAAAACAAATTTAAGGTAGAACTCAACCAACTCAGCGTCGTTCATGGAAGACTGACCTGTCTTAATTGCATCTTTAAAGTAATTTTGAAGCCGGGCGATACGGTGATCAATACATCCTGCAATGATCATGTGTTAGCATCGGCCTTCCAACTTGCCGGGGTAAAAGTTATCAACCTGGATAGTTCTTCAGCTGATTTCCTTGGGCAGCTTGAAAAGGCCCTCCAGCGGAAAAAAATAAGGGCTTTACACATCAGAACGCAATGCAACTTCTTAAATAGCCATACGCTTGCCGAAGCAGATGCAGCAGCGGTTATGGCTTTGAGCGTAAAAAATGATTTTACCATCATTGAGGAAGAAGATAATCATGAATTTTGGTACGGCGAAAAACCCTATCTACCCCTGGTTGGGCATCCCGAACAAGACAGGGTAATTTATATCGCTGCGCTATCCAAGGCATCGCTATATCTACAATCTATTAGGGTGGTCATCGCAGCAGAGAATTTTATCAATATGCTGAATGCAATCCCCTGTCACTCCATTGAAGCCAGGAATATTGCTGCGGAGGAAACGGTAATAGACATGATGGATAGTGGCAAGCTGTTGAGCATGATCAAACACCACAATAGCACTGCTGCGGACAACGGCAGACTTTTAACTTATCTGGTAGAGAATTATCTGAAGAAATATTCAAGCTGTGTAATGCCGAAGGCAGGATTAAGCCTTTGGATTATGTTTAGGGTAGACATTGACGTTTTAAAAGCCCTCCGTTTAATGGAGACCAAGGGATTGGAGATTCCATTTCACCCGGTGCAAACTTACCTGGGGCCAAGCCGTTATCTCCGTTATGGCTTTGGAGATTTTGAGGCCAGGGAGGCAGAGACATTTATTAAAGGATTGCAGGAGGCACTGGTTGAATTGTATGGCTAGATTCGGTCGTGGTCCAATTGTGGTTCTACCACGGGTAATGAATACCAGCAGTATCATAGCGGTATTGTAGGACTTAGCTAGGTATCGGCTAGGTCTGGAGGCCAAGATCAGGCTTAAATAAATGTATTCCTGTGCGAGTCGCAAAAGGCGCGTATAAAAAGGTGGATATAAGCCTGGTTGAGGAATGATTGAGCCAGATCAAATCAAATGATAATTACTAAAATAGAAAAAAATGGCAAAAGCAAAAAACGGAATTTTCGGGGCAATATCAGGAAAAATAGGTCCCTTTGTTGGTGGGGTATGGAAAGGCATTCCTTACATCCGTATGGCACCACAAAAGCCAGAAACACCAAAACCACGTTCGCCGGCGCAACTGGCAAATGAAGAAAAATTCAAATTTGCTAACCACTGGATGGTGCCTTTTCACCCCTTTATTACGGTTGGCTTTGCCAATCTGGCTATCCGCCAAACAGAAATCAGCGCTGCTCTATCTGTAAATTATAAGGCCATTACAGGGGTATTTCCAGACCTGATTGTGGATTACAGTAAAGTGATGATTAGCAAAGGGGATTTGCCTGTATTGGTAGATGCCACTGTGGAACTGATTGCTGAGGATGCCATAAAGTTGAGCTGGCCTCAAAATGACCATAAGGATGCCCGTTTTGATGATCAACTGATCTTAGCGATCTACTGTCCGAAACTCGGTATCACCGATGGTTTTACCGGTGGGATCAAACGTAGTGCGAAGGAATGTGTATTCAAATTTAATGAAAACATGGTAGGACTTACCCTGCAGATCTATGTTGGCCTGACCAGCTTGAACAGAAAAGAGATCTCTGACAGCCTGCATGTTGGAACCTTATTACCTTAAATGTCAACAACCAAACTAACCAAAATTTATGAAAGAAAACTTATCTGTATTGATGCATCTTGTACACAAGGAACTGAGTCCCGCTCAATTGGCTTTAACGGAACAGCAATTATCCAGCTGGCTGAAAAGGCTCCCGACTATTGCGGCTGCCATATCATCTGCTATTTGGGACGAAGTATTTAGTTTGCACGACTGCCCTATTGTGGAGCGGCACATCTTCCAGGTTAAATCGGAATGCGTAATGATGAACAGCAAGATGTTACGGTATCAGGCTATGGGGCACTTACCAGAAATTTTATTAAAAAAGGTGATTGATGTGCTGGAGGCTATTGTGGAGGAGATTGATCTACACCATAGTCACTATTTTAAACGCTATGATGATTCCCTTCATCCCATTGAGCAGGAGTCTGCAGAAAAACCATATAAAATTAATTACAACTTATCGGTAGATTCTCTGGCCTGTTTTAACCGTGTGATTATTGAAGCGGGGATGGTTGATGCAGATCCGAGATCTGAATTATACCGTTTTTTGGCCGACTCGTGCAAAACGAAAGGAAAAAAGAAAGAGCAGAAAATTTCTGTGTACAGTATAGCTAAGGCTTACAACAATGTGGAGCCTTATGCCATCAAAGTTATAAAGGATTTTGTGCTGAAAATGCTGAATATCTTGAATAGGGGGTTTGTGAAATTGTCTTATTGATTTGAAGATTTAGGGGAGTTTTGGAGTGTTTTTATTTTGGGACGCTGGCTAGGGTGCTTTGGTTTAATCATGATTGGTTGCGGTACGCCGATACTACAATCGGCGTATTGAAAAATTGATCTATTCATTTTTTATCTTATTTATTCCCTTAAAGTAAATTAATTTCAATTAAATAAGTTAGATTTAAAGCAAATTAACAAGAAACATGAACGTTCCCAAACATCTCAGTCATAAGCCAATTATTGCAGTGAATGACTATGATAAAATAGACGCATTATATGCAAATAGAACGGATGCTAGAGCCTTATCTATAGGCCAAGCGCAGTATGATGATGATGAAATTTCATTAAAGGTTTTTCGAATTGTCGATGGAAAATGGAGTAGACAAAGTGAAGAGCTTCCCATACACAGGAATCTTGATTTGAGTATCCTTTTTTTGGCATCATTGATGACCGACACTGACTCTAATTACGCACAATCATCTTTGAGAGAAGAAGTTATTGAGAACAGTAGAGTATCAGAAATCACTGATTACTATAACCTACACGAAAGAAAGCTAAAGCCAAGATTGATTGAACTAAAGCAAATTTTAGACAAGTTTTTAAGTTTATAATTTATTATGGTCAACAAATCACAAAGAAAATATCCCGGTTTGATTCTATTATGGGATTTAGCCTTAAAATATTCATATTTAGGAGCGATGCCAAGCACAACCTCAAAAGCGGAAAATATGTATTCTGCGAGTATGAGCGATTACTCAAAAATCATCTACCATAGCGCCTCATCACAGAATTATAAGTTGCAGAAAAAAAAGGGTTTTGAAGAAGATGTAGCTATAGATGAGTATATAAGAGATATTTTTGAAAACTCGTATTCTGACTGTCTACTAAATTTTGGCATAAATGATTTATTACAATCCTTAAGTGAATAAAAATGTTAGAATCTGCATTCGATTTCGGAGAAGAACTGACCTTGAGAAATATTTCTTATAAGCTCCATCATCTATTATGGAAAAATTATAGAGTGGAAGGACTGGATTTATCTCTTCAGCGATGGACGACGATAAAGTATTTGAATTTTGAGGGCAATTGTCTAAATAAAATGGTAAATTCAATTCCCAACAATGTAGGCGGTTTGTATATGTTTTCTATTAGATGTGAAATTATACCGGGAATGACAGAATTTCCAGTTTACATTGGTAGAGCTCAGTATACAAATAGCCAAAATCTAAGAAAGCGATGTAAAGAATATTATCAAAAATACTCTTTAAGCAATGAGCGGCCTAAAATAACACGAATGTTCAAGTATTGGTCTGGACAATTATATTTAAGTTATATTATCATTGAGAATAATAATGATATAATTGACTTAGAGAAAAGTATAATCAACTCCCTTCTTTTACCTTTTAATAGTGAAATTCCAGATATAGAAATCCGCCAGGCGGTTAAAGCATTTAATTTATGAAAATTCCGGCGATGAGAGCAGAGATGGGAGGTAGAACTTTTTATATTTCTACTCTTACCTTCGAACAAATAAGTTCTCGAGTATCTGCCATTGATAAGCAGTTACATAAATCTGAGGCCTTGAACGATATGATTCAAAGAAGCATTTCAAAAAATTATTTAAATATCAAAGATTATATTTTGAACCAATCGGAAATGTTTTTCAACTCTTTGATCCTAGCAGTGTATGATAGTTATCCTGAATGGAACGAAGTTGAGTTCAAGTTTGATGATGAAACAACTTTTCAAATTGGTCTTCTTAGTTTCCCCAATCAACACAAGATATTTCCGGTTGATGGCCAACATCGGGTTGAAGGCATAAAAGCCGCTCTTTTAGAAAATCCTGATCTAAAGAGTGAAAAAATTTCGGTCATTTTTATTGGCCATTTGAACACTTCTGAGGGCATGCAAAAAACACGTCGATTATTCACAACTCTTAATAGATATGCCAAACCTGTATCTCTTGATGACAGCATTGCCTTGGATGAAGATGATATCGTTGCAATCATCACCAGAAACTTGTTGGAAGACTATGATCTTTTTATGGGTAAGAGGATTGTTTATGCAGAGCAAAAAGGCATCAGTTCAAACAACAAATTTGCTTTAACATCAATAATTACATTTTACCAATGTAATGTTGAACTCTTCCGATGTTTTTATTATTATAAGTTCGATAAAAAGGCGTCTAAATCTTCGATTGATAAATTTCTAAAATATAGACCTGAAGAAGATGTAATAAATGATTTCAAAACATACACAATTGAGTTTTGGGATGCTTTTAAGTCAAAGCTTTTTTTTATTTCAGAATATCTTAGACGTGAAATTAACCCTGTTGGGGAAAATAGAAATCAAATCACAGGTGGTAATATGGTATTTAGACCTATTGGCCTTTTACCTTTAGTAAAAAGCTCCATAACAATAAGTCAGCTTACAGGCAAAAATTTCTCAGAAATCTTTGAACGTTTCAACGAGTTAGATTTCAATCTTAACAGCAAGCCATGGATATATGTGCTCTGGAATCCAGTAGAGCATAAAATGCACAATAATGAAGATACGCTGACACAATTACTTTTGATTTTTCTTTTCGACAGGCATTTATTAACGGAATCAGAATTGAAAAAACTGAAACTTAGCTATGCAAGTAAGATTTCTTATGATGGAGACATTAACAATGATAATTTTATTTCTTCTATTTAGTTGGAGAAATAAACTCATTTTTTTGTATCCCATTATTATAATAATTCTTCTGTAAAGTAATATATAGCTTCTTCATAAGCTGTATCAGATATACCTCCTCTTAGAAGATATGCGGCTGCCTTTCTTACAACATCATTAGTTAAATCATCTACTAAGGAAATTACATAATTATATTTGCTTGGGTCTACATCTTCTTTTGAAACTGTAATGCATTTCATACAATCTACAAAACCACCCTCAAATTGAGGTGTTTTTGGCAAAAACCTAAATCTCTCACCGACAAAAGAATTAGTTACATCATCCGTAATTGATGTTCGTATTTGCTTTTGCCCCTTTGTTTCGCCAGTATCTTTATTATCTATTTTTGTATTTGAAAAACTTGCTTTTTGATCTTCCCTTAAAGGATTAACTTTAAAAAAAAGCAGTTTTTCATAATTTCCATTTGAAATATTACATCTAGGAGTCGCTAAAAACAGTAGTTCTTCAGCTCCCTCAGCAATTACTTTGAATATATCACCTGTCCAAAATGCATATTTTTTAGTATTTCTACGATAATAATGTTCTATAGAATTCACTTTAATTCCTTCCTGGTTTGGTTTATTACTAATAGCATTCTGATAAACAGCTCTTAAAGCAAGTCTCTCAAAAACTTCTTTAGTTCTAAGTTCAACATTTTCGGAACTTGCAGATTTTATCGAAGATATTATTCCTTCAATTTCATTAGCTTTAAACTGATCAACAAATGCGTCATGAAGCTCTGACATTATTTTTTTCTCTAATGATCCTCCAATAGAGAAAATATCCAAAAATCCAGAATCATGCATTGATTTAATTGAACTACAAATTGTGTCCACCGATGTCGTTTTTTTCGGCACTCTAAACACAGTTCCCTTGTCTGCCAGATCAGTAAAACTTTCTAAAAAACCACTATGAATAAAAATTGGCACTCTATTCTTGCTATATTGTTCATTTATATAACCAACTGACTGATAAGAACCTGCAGTTTCTTCTTCCTTATTATTCGAAAGATCCATAACCATACATCTGATACGATTTCTAATTTCTATTCTAGCCATAACCTCATCATATTGTTCATAATTTCTACAAACAACTAACTCGATATTAAAATTTGCATCTTCAATCCATTCTTCGAATGCTTTAATGACTGCTTCTACATCTTCAAGTAAGATAATTACGTCTTTCTCGTCTATTGTGGCTATTTTGGAGGTTATTGTAGACATATTTTAATTTTATGTTGTCTTAATTTTTTTAATATAAAATGCTGGCCCAAAAGATAGATTCTCTGCCCATATTTCCCAGCCTATAGTTAAAAGTTGACTACGCGTGAAGCTTAATCCTAATCCAGTTGCACCCCGTAATTTTTTCCCTGAAATACCATAACCAAAGATAACCTCTAGATCTTCCTCAATTATTTTTGGGCTCGTATTACTTAACACAAAAGCACCGCCATCTACTAGCTGAAGATTAATTATTTTTTCTTTATCCGTGAAATCTAGCCAGTACATTGCATTGTTAAGAATATTTAAAAATGAAATCCAAAATGGATATTCAATATCTTTAATTGAATAACTATCTAGTGCAGTTGAAATATGGATTATTATTCCATCTTTTTCTATTTTATCTCTAAATAGGTGTAAAACTTTTTTAAATGTATCAATTGGTTTAAAATCTCTCGGTACGGATTTCCCTATGGCGGGCTTCAAAGAATCTTTCAATTCCTCTATCATATACATAGACAAAGAAACATTTTCTAACCGATTCTCCAGGATTGATCTAAGCGTTTCATCAGCCACATTCTTTATGTTTTTTTCCAAAGAACTTACAGACCCTCCCAAAGATGTTAATGGCTGTGAAAGTTCATGATAAACTAGCTCCAAACCAGTTCCCAAGGTCGCAAGCCTTTGAGACAATGTAAGCGTTTCCTGCATATTATCAAGGGCGGAATTTGTTTCTGAAACGAACTGTTCCGAAAATTTTAATATTTCATCATCATTCGTTCGCGAAGCAAGATATTGAATAAACTTCTCTGAGTCTGGCCTTTCTAGTCTATTTGAAACTCGTCCTCTACCCATACCATGGAAAAGCCTATATTTTGCCCGTCTTTGGCCAGCCTCTTCTAAAATTCCAGAAATTATTTTTTTGAATACAATGAAAGCTTTATTTTCAAAAAAGCCCTCTCGATTGGTTTTTTCACTTAGACCGTCATTTTCTGGTGAATATAAAAATGCATATCCAAGAATTTGATTTGGCCCAATGCTCACTATGTGCTTATTTACCCTTCTAGCCCCTAATCCCAACCAATCTTGATCTTCTTCTCCATATGGCTTTACACCAAAGCCATTTTTAGACACCTTCAACCCCAGGTATTTATTCATTACCTGCATTGCATTTCTTCTGCCATCAGCTTTTAACAGCTTAGTCATATTAACTTTTGAGTCATCATCTAAATCATAAATTCTGATATCAAAATAAAATTCACCAACCCCACTATCTTTGTATTTATTGGGAATATCTTGCTGTTGTAGTGTATTTCTAAGTCTTTGACTTTCGTCTGACAGTAAATATTCGGAAGATATTTCTAAATTTTCTTCTCGAAGGTCACTTTCTAAACGCTTACAGATATACTTTCCTGTTACGTTACAATCATCAGATACTTTCCCAAAAACTCTATAATCATAAAAATTTATAATTTTAGAAGGAGTAATTTCAAGAAATTCAACTTTACCTTTGATGTGGTCTAAAATAAAGTTAGAGCCATAAAGTAAATCAAATGTTCCACTTCCATTACTTGTTTTTAATTCACTTTTGATAAACCCTTCCGTAACAAGTTCCTTTTGAATTTCTTCATTTAGCTTTAACGGTGTAATAAGGTCCACTAATGATTTATAAAAAGAGGTCTCTTCTAAGTCTTTTGCATCTATTTCATTTTCAATAATTGCTTTAATTGAATTATCAACATCTTGTAAGACAATCATTGTGCCCTCATTAAAAGTATCAAATGGCACACCCGAAATTAGATTGATCAAATTACCATTCTTTGAAAGCCCAGGATTTTCTTTTAGAAGGTCCTCATCTGAGAAAAGTAAACTATAGTTGTCTATTTTACCACCGGAAAATGTCACGTCGTCAAGCAATCCATCTACTCTGAAGATTTCCCTATCGATTCTTAACCAATTGTATTCATTATCGTTAGCTTTTTTTGTTATAACAGTAAGATATCTTCCCAAAGCCATAGCCGCTAATCTGCCAATACCTTTAGAACCTAAATAGAGTCTTTCATAGATTAGGCTTTTCCTTTGCTCTTTATCTTCCTCTCTTTTACTACTTCTTGATGTAATAAGCCAATCACCGAAAAGCGTTTTATAATCCATGCCAAGCCCATTATCTGCAACGATTAAAAAGTTCCGATTAGGATCTCTGTCATATTGAGTATAAACATAACATTTACCGGCATCTGCATCATATGCATTTTTCACCAATTCATTTATTGCTGTTGACGGGTGTCCAATCTGTTCTTCGCCCATTTGTATGATGGACATTGCTCCAGATGTAAATTTATGCTTTAATCTTTCAATCATTGTTTAGATAAAACAGGCTGCACAACCCTCCTCTTCTGCATCAAGTATGTCAATAAGTCTGTTTGAGCGGAAATTCTGAGCAGCATTTTGTTGTTTGGTTAAGAATTCTTGTTTAATTTGTTTTATACGTTTTGGATTAATTAACTCTTCCAAACGTTCATTTTGCATCCATGTATAACCATCTTTTTCATATTCCATGGCCAAAAAGAATTTGGATGGATTTTGTTCATATAGCCAAACCCACTCAATTTTACGCTGAAAAAAACAGAAAAAACATCCAGAACGACTGCGATTGTACTTCCCAATCTGCCCATTTATTTCGTAAGGGATTTCTTCATAGTATGCAGGCACGCCAACACCGCTTTCACGTAAGATTCTAAAAATATCCTCTCTTACTAAGATATCTTCATTTTCAATTAATGGAAATGAATCTACAGAGCCTATGGGTAAATTTGTACCTCTTAAAGATTGAAATACTGCATGGTTAAATTCTTTGATACCTAATCCCATTAAAGCATTCATCTTTTGATTTTGGCTAAATGAGGAAGAGACTGGGGTTGCTACAACGTCCTTAGCTCGATTATATAAAGGAGTTGTCAGCAGGTCTTTATAAAGCGCGTTTAAATGATCATTGTTTTCATTTTTCAGAACCATTCCAACTACTTCTTCACTCCATATATTTCTACGGAATGGGAATATTGACTGAACGGTTGACTTCGTAGAAATATAACCTTCCCGTTCTTCGTCTCCACGAATGCCTACATAAGATATTGTAGGAGTATCCCCTATATAGTTTTCAAATGGTTCTATTTTCAACTTTCGAGTACACCAACGAGCATTTGATGATGGCAAATAACCTCCAAATAACTGATGATAAAAATCAAAAGGGTTATCATGATCAGCAGTATTGGCGTACAAGGTATTTATTTTAACTCCCAAGTACGTTTCCAAGTTGGAAATAAGCTGATAGGTTTCTTCTAACTCCTTACCCGTATCACAAGTATAAAACTCAATATCCAATTGAGGATATAAGCTTCGCATATAAATAGCAAGCGCAGCACTATCTTTGCCCCCTGAAATGCCTAACACGTGTTTTACAGTACTAATTCCGCTCATTCTCCAATTCCTTTTTTAGAAGATTAGCTAATATAGCGATTTTAGTTAAACTTTGTTCTTTTGAAAATATTTCTTCTAGCTTTTTTTCGAAATCTAAAATGCTTTCCGTTCTTGGTTTTGGCAACCGGATTATCTTATTACTTAAGCCAAACTGGGGCTGAGTAATCTCTAACTTAAATACATCTTCTGTATTTAAATCTACATTTTGAAGATAAATGTCGTTTAGATTATCTAACTCGTGAATTGCATTTAAAAATTTATCATAAAGCACGTGCTCTTCATCATCATTTATCCTGTCTAATGTTTTACCAATGACCGATTGAGACACTGACGATAGCCATGCATTACGATCATCTAATGGTGATAATAAACGATCATAAAAGGTTTTTTGACGGGGTAGCAACAGACTTTGTTTTAATGAGTTGTCATATCTAGCCCTTAGCTTTGGCTTATAGCTATTAAAATCAAGAGAAACGTCCCATAATGAATTAATGATCGCTTCAAATCTGTTCAACAATTCATCATATGTACCTCTCAATTCCCTCACCGAGGTTTGTAGATCGTCGATAAATTTTTTAAGCAATTCAGGTTCTTTGTTCAACTGAATAATATCATAGCCTAATGCTTCAGGGAATTGCTCAAAAAATAGCCTTTCTGGGTCTATCGAATTAGCTAATGCCGACCTTATTTTTATGGCTTTTTTAGATATCTTTTTTGTTTGTTTAGTATATTCCTTTAGATCCTTGTAAAATTTAATAAACGGAACTACAGTCTTAATAAAGCTCTCATTGGAAGTTTGCTCCAATTCTTCCAAGCTAAGAAACTCTCTATATTTATTAAATAACTGAACTCTTATACCATCGGAATCAAAAGCCTTAATATGATAATCTTTGGGATTCTTTATTAATAGTTCTAAAACGTTAAAATCGATATCGGGTACAAAGCCATTCTTTCCATACAGGGCAAAGCTTTCGTTCCTTATAAAGAGACATATAGGAATCCAAAAATCAAGAAAACCTCTTTTCAGTTTAAAAGGCTGCTTACTTAAAATGGTATACAGCTCATCAATGGTTCTTTCGGCACCCTTAGATGCTTCAATAAATCTATTGCATTCATCGAAAAGCTCCCTGAAACTGCCTGTAATGCTTTGTTCGAATTGCCACTGCCCATTCTTAAAGGCATGAATGTTTGTTTCCTTTAATAGAGAAAGGTAAATGCTTTTTTCAGGCGGGAAACCCTCAATTCCAAGATATTCCTGTTCAGGATTCTCAACAATTACTTTTAAAAGTTCTTTTCTTGCCGTGCCAACGGCTGGAGAAAGTTTTGATTTGTTGATCAACTCGCTCTTGAGTACTGGTGTTTTCCAATAAACAGACTGGCAAATATTTGAAAGTTCTGTATTAAAAGCCCTACTGTTATTTACGGTAATTTTTTCTCCTCTAAAAAACCATTGCACAATATCTTCATTAAAAAAGCTTCCCAAAACCAGATGCGTAAGCAGACTCTTTTGCAAGTCTATTATTTGCCCCATTTCTTGCTGTACAACTCGGTCTTTCGGATATTTTAATGTAACAATTTCTGCTTTCTGTATATCCTCAACAAGATGTTTTATATCAGCTGAATTTTTAAAATTGCCATAAAGAATGGCGGCATCAGTTTTTTTAGATTCAGCTTTAATATCTTCGTTTGACAAGCTGTCATTAAATATCAGATTTATAAAGCCATCTATTTCATCTTCAGGATACTTATTATATAATTCTTCTGTAATTCTATATTCAAAAATCCTAGGAGTTCCATATTCAAAATATGCCCTTTTGGCAGAGACGGTAGATAATGAAAAATATTTTGTTAGATATCCAATTAAATCTGCATTTTTTGTTACATCTGCTGCTGCTTTTTGAATCGCCTCGTCAATGTCTACACTTGTTCCCTCGGTAAAATTGTAACGGTGAGCATAAGGATTGTAACGAATAATTTGTTTTTCGCTTAATTTTTGAATGGCATCATCTAGCGCCTCTCCATCCGCATTTGTAACGTAGGTTTGCAGAAATGCTTCATCTAATTTTGCTCCCGAACTTGAAAAAATATTTAAAAGCCCTATCGTCTTGATTATTTTGAAATATAAGCTATGTTTTTTGAACGCAAATTCGCCCTCTGCACGTTCTAAGGCTATACGGATTGCAGCCCATTTTGAATAATCTGGATTAAGTTTAGACTTTATAATTGAGTGTAGACTTTGGTTTAAATAGTCATAAACATGCGATAATGAATAGAAACTATTTTTTTCACTGTCAAACCCGTTGATCCCTTTCTGGGTGTCACTATCTAAAAATGTAAATAGAGAGCGTTCATTTTGCCCATATTCCTGCAACGCAAGAGCCAAGGTAGCAGCGGATAAGATATCAAGGGGGTATAATTGTTCTGCAAAGGTTTCATTAAAGAAATCACGCAAAGGGAAAGCATTTGACTCATTAATTACTTCATATATATCATCAAATTGCTTCTTCCTATCCTTAGGTATTGACCCATTTAATCTTTTACCTGCTAAAAATAGGAGCTGTTCAACGGGTTCATTAAATATAATTTCGTTGAAACGTCCTTTAACTTTAACCCATTCGTTTTTTTGGGCCTTACTTAACTTACCTGCATAGGCTGAAAAATCTTGATGCAAGGTAGTTATAAGTAAAAATTCATTGCTCTTGGTATTGGCATATTCAGCAAGTTGTTGCAGAAGATATAACTCTTTCTCTGAATTGTGCGCAGCCGCATATTCTAAAAACTTACCAAATTCATCAATTATAAGCAGTACTCCATTTCCCTTTAAATTATGGGCTTTCACATACCGATCGAGACCACTCAGTAACTCACTAGGGCTGCTTGCCTGGATACCTAAAGTTTCAGCAATCTTTTCAAGAATTGAGTCGTATGAACCAACGATTTTAACAGAAACAAATTCAGCTGATGTGAACCATTTCTTTAAATCGAAGAATAGTTTTTGCCCCTGCAAATGACATTCCAGAGCCGACAAAAATGTAGACTTGCCCGTCCCATAAGCCCCAACAAGATTAAATGAACGAAATCCACTAGCATAACTTGAAGTTATTTCGTCAAAAACCGCCTGTACATTTGAGGTGATAATATATTGAGTGAAATCAATATTATTATCCAATATATTGGTAGATGGTGAAAACTGCTTAACCATAATACTCATTTAAAACTGACCACTTATCTAAGGGCTTTCTTATCTGCAATACCCTATTTCCTGCTGTGCTATTATATATTAAATTTGTAGGCCAGTGTTCTACAGCCTCTCTTAATTTATTCTCCAATCCAGATTCAGTAATTGAAAATATTGCTCCAGGGGCATTCACACCTTCCAGTAATTCATTAAAAGCAATGGAATTATTATTTTCATACCTATCCATAATTGCAAATAATATTAAGTGAACAGGAACTTCTTCTCTATTTGTTTGGTTTAATTTATACCACTGAACCAATTTATTATCTACATCCCTGAACGTAAAGGGCGTAATCAGATTTAGTTCAGTAAGTAGGTTTGATGTTTCATCTTCAATGTCAGCCTTACCGTCGACAGACCTAAGATAGGTACGAATAAAAACATTTGCGTCCGATTCATATGTTTTAGCACTAAATAGCCGTAAATCACTTTCCTCCGTCTTACGTTTTAAAAAAGTGATAAGGTGATCTTTCGTGAATTCAACTTTTTCTTTTGAAAACTCATTAAAGAAAGAGTTGAATATAAATACCTTTTCATTTTTTATGATTGAATAATGCAGCAACCACAAAGAAGCAGTATCTTCAAGAAAAGGATCTTTACCCGTTCCATCCTCAAACAAATAACTTCCAAGTTCAGTAAGACTCTCATGGTCCTTATCTAAAACATCAAATCCCTTGAGCCAAAACCTGATTGCAGAAACCATATTTCTTCCTACACCTAATTCTATTACGGCCTCTTCTCGTGAAAAAGAACTTCCATTTTTAATGTAATCAAAACCCTTTTTGAGCCAAAATTGCCGGCACACAAAAGTTTCGTGTCCACTAAATCCTATTTTCATTTATTTGATTCTTAAATACAAGGCTACAAAGATAATCCTTAATATAAGAAAGTTCTTTATTTATTATCATTGTAGTGATAATTGAATATAACATTATCAACGGTATGACCTAACCTATTCTTAAAACCATGCGTACAGTGACCCAAGTTGCCAACGCACTATCTGTAAACAACAAAAAGAACGGATATTGAATTAAAGGATGTTTTAAAATCGCTGACAAATATAGCGTCAAACAGACTACAAAATAGTTACGAACACTCAGGAGCAAATCCCTGATTGGGAACAAGTGGCGTACGAACTGCAAATTCCACAGAAAATCAGTTACATCATTTGCTCCCTCATTTCCTTTACATTTGCTCCCTCATTTGCCTTAGTACATGCTTTAGCATTATCAGAAGCGTGATTTACTCCCTCATTTACGTTAGCATTTGCTCCCTCATTTGTACTTGTAGTATCTTTCAAAACTGAGGACTACGCAGATTAATTTACATTTTTTTTAAAACAAATAATCGGGCTCTGCTGCCTCATCAACGCTATTTTCACTGTCCTTTTAATAAGGGGGTTAAACCCCTTGGGGCTTTTAGCGGGTCCTCCATTTTTTTCTATTTGTGCAAAACAAACGGAAATTATGAAGACAGATTTAACAACAAAAATCCCGGTATTAGTAGAGGAATTGGCTCAGGGCAAGCAGGCTTTAAGCGAAGCAAAGGCCGAAAATTGGCTGGAGGAAATGCCTGCGATTAAAGAAGAGCTATTTACGGTGATGAGCATGCTTTATTGGCGGTTAAAACCTGTACTTGCAGAGCGCCACCTGAACCAAATCCAAACGGAATGCAGCCGTTTATTGGACAGGCTGGACAGTTGCACCAACATTGCGCCAAGGCTGCAAGCCTTATATGATGCCACATATGCCTTGCTTGTGGATGTTTTTGAATGCTTACAGGAGCGGTACGGAAAGCTGTTTAATTTTAATGCATACATGCCTGGGTTTATATTTAAACCCAAGGTGGAACACATGAACCAGCAAACCAATTTACTCCTGGCGGGCCTAAAGAAAAAATACGCGGAGCTGGCTTTACAGAATTTGATTGTTAAAAGCATCCAAAAAGTGAGCGCCGCCAGCAGGTGTACCTTTCATAAAATGATGTACATGGAAGATTCTATAGTAACCATGTTGCAGATTTGTGAGGATAGTGAACGTGAAAATATAAACGCGCTGATTAAGGAGCACCTGCTGGTAGTGAACTTGAATACGGAAGATCACATCAAATATTATGTCAAGAAAATTACTGCGGAACTAGAGAATCTTCCTGATGTTGACGATCAATATCAATTGCTGTACAACTACGAAGACCAGTTTTACAGGCGCCATAAACGCAAGGGTTCGGTCTTCTTTGAATCCCGAAACCGGAACATTTTAAAGACATTGAAGGACTACCTGACGTCACGCATGCGTGAGGTGGGTTGCAGGCAGCGCCCGGTGATTGCCAGCCTTTCAACAGTTAAAGCTGGAAATGTGGTTGTACCTGTGGCAACACCGCTGGCAGCGGCACCTGCTCCTGAATACCGGGTTAAGGTTTCATTTTCGGCAGATGTGCTAGTTTATTTTTTGCAGCTCCTGATTAAAACTGGTGCCATTATAGGCTCTAAAGCGAAACTGATGCTTTATGTAGCTAAATGTGTAGAAACGCCTGGTATTGGAGAAGCTTTGTTATCGCCCAAAAGCCTGGAACGTAAATCTACCCAGGTGGTACGAAACACGGCCATGCAGTTGCGTGCCTTGCTGATGAAAATGCTAAAATTAATTGACGAGGAATTTTCCTGAGCTATTTTTCAAGAAAATGAAATGGCCGTTATGCTATAGGAGAGGCCATTTTCATGTAGTTTTTAGGTAGGTCATCCCGACCCTACCCGACCCACAAATCTGTTTTGTTCTCCCAACCTTTGTATCGTAATGTCTGTACCGGTTGAAGGTTTGCGGCACGCAGCAGTGAGATCAGCAGGTTGTTACAATCACAAATTTTTTATTGATATGGGAATAATTACCAATGGAATCCTCGGTGGGTTCCGAAAACGTACCGGCGCCGTTGTGGGTGCCTTCTGGCGTGGTTTGGATGTAATCAGGGCTAGGCCGCGCAAAAGCGAGAAACCACCTACCCAGGAGCAGCTGGATCAGCGGGTGAGATTTGCAATGATCATCGCTTTTCTAAAACAGATTAAAAGTTTGATCCAGATCGGCTACAAAACGTCGGCTAAGGTGAAAACGCAAATGAACATTGCGGTTTCTGAAAACCTTAAAAATGCGGTTACAGGCGTATCTCCTGATTTCAGCATTGATTTTGAAAACGTAAAGTACAGCAAGGGCACAATTGTATTACCTTCTGATTTAACGGTTACTGCGGTTGCAGGTGCCAAAGCCAACCTGGCCTGGGGTTATGTACCTGCCAGTGACGATGAGGATTATGACGGCAGTGACTTAATTACTGTAGTGGTTTACAATGTAGACAAGGAAAAGTTCATGTACGTAAGGAATATTGCACCAAGATCTGCAATGGCTTATGTGTTTCAGCTGCCCATGAGTTTTCTGGACGATGTGTTGCATTGCTATGCCAGCTTTAATTCTGTGAAAAATAAGCCTAAGACATCTAATAGCGTGTATTTAGGAGCCATAACCGTGATTTAAGGCGACAAGGGTTAAAAATCAGCAATCTCTTCGGAGTCTGGCATCTGTTAGGTGCGAAGAAAGCAAACAGCGCCTAGGTCTCCTCTGAAACAACTGATTTTTCTAAGCATGGTGCGGATATGCGATACGGCACTCTGCGCCATGCTAACCTTAAACCAGGTCATTACCCCTCCCGTCATCCCGAAAGAGCATAGCGACGAGGGATCTATTAACATGCATTTAATACTAAAACAAATAATAAAATGAGGATGATATCTTTAAAACAACCCTTTAATGCCTGGTACAGGCTAAAGAAATTATTGGCGCAGGTGTTTAAAATTCCGCAACCCTGGTTTCTTTTTGGCATTCTGCTGCTCCTTTTTACCATGAGCGAAAAATTAATTGGCCTGACTGACCCAAGTGCTGGTTTACCCTTAAAGCTAACCTGGTTATTTATGATGCAGGGCTTGATTGCCTTTTCCATCATCCTGCTGCTGTGCTGGTATCTGATGCAGCAGTTCTGGATGCTGTTGGGCCTCCCGGCCCTGAATAGTTTAATTGTACACTTTGATAAATTAAAGTTATGTCAAAAGCTTGGATTTTATTTTGCCTTGTTTGCATTGCTGGTATTGGCATCGGTTGGGTGCCTGATCGCAATCTGCTAGTTCAGGGCAATGTCGTAACTATTGCCGAAGCAGAAGTAGGCGTACGCGAAGCCACGAACCGGAATGATGGTGTGAGGGTAGGCGAATATCAGCATGCGGCCGGTTGCCGTAAGGGAGATGCCTGGTGTACATGTTTTGTAGTCTGGGTGTTTAAGCAAGCGGGTTATAGGATGCCTAAGACCGGCTGGAGCCCGGATTTATTTCCTGCATCGAGAGTGGTTAAAACTCCGGTTGCTGGCTGTGTAATGGGGATATATTTTACTGCTAAACGCCGGATTGCACATTCAGGCATCGTAACACTGGTGCACAATGAGAAGATTTACACCATTGAGGGCAATACAAACTTAAACGGCAGTGCTGAGGGCGATGGGGTGTATAAAAGAGTAAGGCATTTGAAAACCATTAAATCTTTTGCAGAATGGCGGTGAGGATATTTTTCTTATTCATTTTAAGTATGCTGTCGGCTTGCAAGCTGTTTAAGAATGTTAAAACTGAGACAGAGATGAACAAGCAGGTTTCAAAGGAACAGCAGCAGAGTAGTCTTGCGGTTACGCAGCAGGCAAGTACCGATCAGCATTTTTTTGAATGGAAACTGGACAGTTTAAACAGCACAACAACGGTGCAGATTTGGCCTAAGGGCAAGTTTAAATTCTCCCAGGAATTTGGTTTTGAAGGCGAGGCGGAGAAAGTGTTGCTAACGGGAACACTACAAAAAAGTGCTACTGGATTGAAGTTGAAAGACAGCACAGGCAGCACGCAAATCGGCATCAAATCTGAATTTTCCGAAAAAAAGGAAGCAAGGGCAGCCAACAAAAGTACAGTTAAAACGGAAAGGCCTGCGTTTTGGCTGCTCATCGGGTTGGCTGTGCTGGTTCTGGCAGCTGTGCTTATTTATAAATTTTTAAAGTCATAGTTCATGAACAAAATAACGCAAAACCAAACACCTCCACTAACCTTAACCATGGGGCTGGTAATAAAGCCGGAGGGGCAAGGTTCCTTTTGGTTGAAAGAAAGGTATTTGTTAAAAATCGATGAATTGGAAGAGGTTGGGACTGTATACAAATTGTTTGCTAAAAACCTTTATGAGTTGAGGAAAACGACACAAATGTCTAGGCAGTTCGCCTTTTTCTCATCGGGCAATCTGGAGTGGAGGTGGCAAATGGTCCTGGAAGATGGGCACATACAATTTTCGATTTTATCCTTAATCCATAGATATGTAGAGACCGACAACGGGGATGATTCGGAGGAGGACGAAAAACCAATAGAAACAGAGCAATTTACCTGGAAAGGCAGTAAAGAGGATTATTGCAGAGCCTTGCAGAAAATGTTGAAAGTATGCCTGTTTGATGAATAAAAAACAAAACGTACGATTGATGAATCCACCAAAAACCTATGGGGCTGTTGATAACATAGTTATTCCAGAACTTTTATAAAGTTAATTGTTTAAGACTGCCCCATAATGTTTTTTTACCTTGCTGATCGCCATCCAGCGTATGTAAATCGGGTGCGAAAATCAGATTTACGGTTTCATGCAGCACCAAACTATTCATAGTGCAATCGGGCAGACCTAATTGTGCAGGCTTAACACCAAAAACAAACATCACTTTACTTGAAAAATAGTTACGCAAAGATGGATAGTCTGCAGTAGGATACCTGGCATAATTGACCAAGGCAAAATCATTCGCTGTAAGTTCAATAGCTTTAACCAGTTTACGCAACAACTCCCTACCCTGCTCCGTGCTCACTGCATTGATGGGATCATTAACCAGAATAAGGATTTGACGCTGATTTTTACCCATAAAATCATAACTGGTAGCTGCAACCGGAGTTTCCGGCGCTGGCACAGCTACAGCTTGAGGTTCGATCGCTATTGCAGACTCCTCTCCTTTTACTAAATAGATCTCTTCTGTAAAAAGCATACGCAGCGCTTCTGCACTGGTAGCCAGCTGATCATTCATAGGTACGGTTTTAAATGAATTATTTTTCTGTTAAAATTAGTTAAATATCTCATTAAAGCGCCTTTATTTATTACTTTTATACCTTAAAAATGTACTGCAAAAGCTGGAACAACTCAGATTTAAAGCTGTGAAGACGCTGAATAATAATACATTTGCAAAGAGAAATAATTGAAAAAATAGAATGAAGAAAATTTTATTGATAGCAGGCGGGTTATTCTGTTTGTTTTTAAATGTACAAGCTCAAAGAAAAAACATAGATAAAGTGGTTGCCGTTTTGGGAAATAACATTATCCTGCTATCTGAATTGAACCAGCAATATGCCCAATACCTGAATTCGGGAAATCCGAATAATGAAACCGTAAAATGCTACCTGCTCCAGCAGATGCTGGTACAAAAACTATTGAAACAACAGGCCGAAATTGACTCGGTGATGGTGGATGACAACCAGGTAGACAATGAGCTTGACCGCAGAATGCGTTCTCAAATTCAGCGTGCAGGTGGACAAGACCGTTTGGAACAGTTTTTAAATAAATCTGTTCTTCAATACAAAGATGAGATCAGACCAGACGTAAAAGACCAGTTGATTGCGCAAAAAATGCAGGGGAAAATCACGGAGAATGTGAGCATCACCCCACTGGAAGTTCAAAAATATTATAGTTCTTATAAAAAAGACAGTCTTCCTGATATCCCTACAGAATTTGAAATCGGAGAAATTGTATTACACCCGGAATTAACTAAAGCAGAGAAACAAAAATTTCATGATAAGATTGATGCTTTAAGACTTAGGGTAAAAAGTGGAGAAGATTTTGGCTTTCTGGCTAAAACCTATTCAGAAGATCCGGGGTCAGCACCTGATGGTGGTGATTTAGGTTTCTTTGACAGGACGGTAATGGCGAAAGAATTTACGGCTATGGCCTTTAAACTAAAAGCCGGAGAAGTATCTCCTGTATTTGAAACCGAATTTGGTTTTCACATTTTACAGGTGATAGAACGCCGTGGTGAGCAGGTACATGCCAGACATATCCTGGTGCATCCATTAACTACCCCGCAGAGTTTAGACCGGGTTAAATTGCATGCAGACAGTATTTACAACAACCTTACCGCTACGGTAGCCGCTAAGAAACTTCCATTCTCCGCTGCTGCTTCCATGTATTCAGACAATAAAGAGACCAAATACAATGGTGGTATGATGTTATATTACGATGGTGTAAGTGAGCGAACTACTTTTATTCCAGCAGATAAAGTAGATCCAACGGTCTTCCTTACTGTAGATACCATGAAAGTTGGCAGCATTTCTAAGCCGGTAATGTTTACAGGTGCCGATGGCAAAGAAGGTTACAAAATATTATTCCTGAAGTCTAAAATAGCACCACATAAAGGCAACCTGGATCAGGACTATGCCAAGTTCAAAAATAAAGCCCAGGAACAAAAAAATGACCGAGTTTTAAGTGAGTGGTTCGAAAAACGCAGGGAAAGCACTTATATAAAAATAGATGAGGATTATACTACCTGCAATGAATTAAAACTCTGGACTAAAGCAACAACCCCCTCTAAATAATGAGCATGGCATTTAACAATGATATCGAAGCCGTAGATGCGCTTCATCAGTCTTACAAAGCGATAAAAAATGAGATTGGTAAAGTTGTCATCGGGCAGGATGAGGTTGTTAAATCTGTATTGATCTCTATTTTTAGTAACGGGCATTGTTTGCTGGTGGGCGTACCTGGCTTAGCCAAAACCTTACTGGTTCAAACTGTTGCCGGGGTATTGGATTTAAATTTTAACAGGATCCAGTTTACACCAGACCTTATGCCCAGTGATATCATTGGAGCAGAAATATTAGGAGAAGACAGGACTTTTAAGTTTATTAAAGGCCCTGTTTTTTCTAACATTGTACTTGCTGATGAGATTAACCGTACACCTCCAAAAACCCAGGCAGCCTTACTGGAAGCCATGCAGGAAAAGTCGGTTACGGCAGCGGGCCATAAACACATTTTACCCAAACCATTTTTTGTGCTGGCCACTCAAAATCCTATTGAGCAGGAAGGCACCTATCCATTACCGGAGGCGCAACTTGACCGGTTTATGTTTAATGTGCAACTGGGCTACCCTACTTTTGAGGATGAGCTGACCATTGTTAAAAACACCACCAGTAACCATACTTCAGTATTAAAGAAAATTATCAATGCTGATCAGATTCAATATTTTCAGGACCTGATTAGAAATATCCCGGTTACGGATCATGTATTGGAATATGCGGTTAAGTTAGCCGGCAAAACCCGTCCACATACGCCACTGGCTACCGAAGAGGTAAACAAATACATCAACTGGGGTGCTGGACCAAGGGCTTCTCAATTCCTTGTATTGGGTGCCAAATGCCATGCTGCAATTTCAGGCAAATATGCG
This sequence comes from Pedobacter sp. MC2016-14, assembly GCF_020991475.1. Taxonomy (NCBI): domain Bacteria; kingdom Pseudomonadati; phylum Bacteroidota; class Sphingobacteriia; order Sphingobacteriales; family Sphingobacteriaceae; genus Pedobacter; species Pedobacter sp. MC2016-14. The sequence goes on along the minus strand of NZ_JAJMPA010000001.1, from coordinate 1,598,888 downwards.
CCGGATACAGAAGATGTGCAAGCTGTGGCTACAGCCATATTGAGGCACCGCATTGTACGAAATTACCGCGCAGAGGCCGAGGGCCTGAGTATAGAACACATCATTAAAAATCTATTTTAGTTGCTGGCACTAACGTGCCATTTGATAGACATTGGGATAGTCGGTCACAATTCCATCTACCCCTAAGTTTAGCAGGTATTTAAAGTCCTTTACCGAGTTAACCGTCCAGGGTATGATTTTTACGCCGGCCTCATGACAACGATCTACCAGTCCTTTACCTACCAGGACGTAATACGGACTATAATAGTCTGGTTTAAAGCCCAGGACCTGCAAGCTTTCTTCAAAATCCTTTTTCTCATCTACCATCAGCGCAGTTTTAATTTTTGGATAGTGTATATGCAGGTATTGTAATGTTCTAATGTCCAGCGATTGAATAACCACTCTTTTAGTGAGCTTCTTTTTCTTTACAATTTCCATAATCCGCTCAATAAATATAGCAGAGTCTGGCTGGTATTCGCCATCGCCATTGCGGATTAAAGCGGTTTCAATGTTATATAATGGTTTAGGCAATTTCCGCTTTTTAACATACAGCTCTACAGAGTCTATCACCTCATTTAATAAAGGTTTGTAGGCTTTGATTTTCATTTGCCCGGGGAAACGGGCATGCACTTTACTCCCTACATCAAATTTACGGACCTCCTCATAATCCATTTTAAAGATGTTGTACTTCTTTTCTTCTTTAAAGGAAATCGGCTTACCATCAGGCTTCAGACTAATTTCATTGTTAAAATAGGGCTCATGAGAAAGCACCACTTTTTCATCTTTGGAGATCACCACGCCCATGTTTAACATGTTTACACCTAAATCTAACGCCTTCAACATCCCGGGAATGGTATTTTCTGGCATGATCCCCCTGGCACCCTGATGACCTGTGAGTATAAAAGTTTGGGCCTGCAATTGCAAGGCCCATAACAGTATAAATGTAAATAACGATGTTTTAAACATGCTTTATCAGTCTAATCCCTGCATTTGACTAGCGCTCTGCAGGCGTATAAATTTGTGCGATGAGGTTCCAGTTGTGGTCTGCCTGACGTTCGTAGATGAAGATGTAATTGAAACTTTCTCTCAAATCTGCTTTATAGTCTACAGTAGCCAAACCGTAGGTATAAGCCAAATCACCACCCAATGCCTTATCAGCCTTAGTAGTTTTTAAAGCCACTTTGCTCATCATTCCGTTATAGAAAGCAACAACATTATCTTTTCCAATGATCGGTTCACGACCGGGAAAAATAACCCTCGCATCTGGATTCAGAAAACCAGAAAATGCAGCAACGCCATAAGATTTTAATGTAGCGCCCAATGTTTTTTCTGTGGTCAGGATAATTTCCCTTCCCGCAGCCATTTGTTTTTCATTGGCAAATTGCGGCCTGTAGAAAGCAGCTGGTTCTTTATGCTGAACAACTACCTTATTTAAAGGCTTATTGTGCGAAACACCCATATCCAGGCTAAGTTCCCATTTTCCGTTTACCGCTTTCCAAACACTTAAATATTGTCCGTATTCCTTTTTCTCTCCATCTATTACATAAGGGCCAGTGGTAAAACCCCAGTCGCCACTTTTAGATACTTTTGCCAAAGCCGGGCTCCAGCTTAAGTTTTTCATATCTGGCTGCGCAGCATAGTATGTTCTGGAATTTACAGGATTTGGGGTAAAAGACAAAGCATCTGTGGCAGCATACTTATGAAATGCTTCTTTAGTGCCGTTTTTAGCTACACTTTCAGAAAACTCTTGTTCTGCATTTACTAAAGATTTGGTGCTATTGTCACTGCGCTGGGCGTATGTGCCAATGCTTACTAAAGTAAATGATGCGGCAAGGGCGGTAACGATAATTTTATTTGTCATATGTGTTAAATTGAAAACGTTGCTAATATAGGTTATTTATGATTTACTCCAGGTAGTTCCTTCTTTACTATCTTTTAGTTGTATGCCCATGCTTTGTAAACCGATGCGGATTTTATCAGAAGTAGCATAATCCTTATTTTCTTTGGCTGCTTTTCTTAATTCAATAACCATATCCAATACCGCATTAAGCTCTATATTGGAGGAGTCTTCATCTTTTAAGCCAAAAACATCAAATACAAAATCGTTCATGAGTTGCTTTAACTGTTCCAATTCAGTTGCTGAAAGCTGTCCTTTGCCATCGTAAACGGTATTGATGATGCGCACGGCTTCAAATAATTCTGCAATCACCACCGGACTGTTGAAATCATCATTCATTGCTTTAAGGCAATTGGCTTTGATTTCTTCAATATTGAAAGATTCCTGTTCGTCAGTTCGCTCCGTTGGAACAAGTTTATCCAATAAGCTTACCGCATTCATTAACCTGCGGAAGCCTTTTTCAGAAGCATCTAATGCATCGTTACTAAAATCAAGCGTACTGCGGTAATGCGCCTGCAGCATAAAGAACTTAACGGTCATGGGACTATAGCCCTTACGTAACAAATCGTGGTCGCCGGTAAACAACTGCCCGGGTAAAAAGCCGTTTCCTGCACTTTTAGACATCCTAACGCCATTTACAGTAAGCATATTGGTATGCATCCAGTATCTTGCAGGTTGTACATGGTTACAAGCTTCGGACTGTGCAATTTCATTGGTATGGTGCGTTGCAGCCAGGTCCATTCCCCCACCATGAATATCAAACTCACGGCCAAGGTATTTAGAACTCATTGCTGAACACTCAATGTGCCAGCCCGGAAAACCTTCTCCCCAGGGAGATGCCCAACGCATTAAAGTTTCTGGCTTAGCTTTTATCCAAAGCGCAAAATCAAGTCTGCCCTTTTTCTCATTCTGCCCACCAAGTTCACGCGTGTTGGCCAGCATGTCTTCCAGGTTTCTATTGGTTAAAATGGTATAGTTATAGGTTTCGCTGTATTTCTCAACGTCAAAGTAAACATTACCATCAATTTCGTAAGCATACCCATTTTCCAAAATTTCTTGGATCATGCCTATTTGCTCAATTATATGGCCTGTAGCAGTGGGCTCGATGCTTGGTGGAAGGGTATTGAACATGGCCAGTACCTCATGGAACCCAAGGGTATACTTCTGAACAATTTCCATTGGCTCCAATTGCTCCAGCTTGGCTCTTTTAGCAAATTTGTCATCCCCTTCATCACGATCACCCTCTAAATGTCCGGCATCCGTAATGTTCCTTACATAACGAACTTTATAACCCAGGTATTTAAGGTACCTAAAAATTAAATCAAAGGAAATAAAGGTGCGACAGTTACCCAGATGCACGTCACTATACACAGTAGGGCCACAAACATACATCCCAACATGAGGCGCATTTAAGGGTTCAAAAGGTTCTTTCTTTCTGGTAAGGGTATTGTAGAGCTGTAAGCCGTCTTTCATTAAAGTATTATTTTATATGGCCGGAAGTTTACACCTGTTAAATTCCGGGTTTGCAAATGTAAAAAAATTAGGGGGTTAATCTCAAATCACTTCTAAGCGGAAAATGGTCAGAAAGTTTAGCTTCGATAACCCGGTGATTGATGACTTCGATATCTTTAGTTACGGCGATATAGTCGATTTGAAAATTGGGAAATTTGCCATTGTAGGTGGTACCGAAGCCTTCTCCTTTTTTTACAAAGGTTTTCTGCAACGATTTAGTAAGTTGTGTAACCGCATAGGAAGCAGGCGTATCGTTAAAATCACCCGCAATTAAATAAGGACTTGTGCAGGTCTTCATGTGCGCCTTCATTAAATCTACCTGGGCACTTCTCTTTAAAAAAGCAGATTTAAGCATTCCTATAATCCTTCTGGAAGGCACAATCTCCGCATCCATCTTCTTCTTTACCTTATCCAGGTACTCGTAGTCCTGTTTTACAAAGGAAATGGACTGCAGGTGTACATTATAAATGCGGATTAACTTTTTATTTACTTCCAGGTCTACATAAATACTTGAATTGCCGCTATGGTTGGCATCAAACCAAATGGTGCCTTTATCTTTTATGGCATATTTTGAAAAAATAGCGAGTCCCATAGCCTCATAATCATTCTTTTGAGAGGGCACAAAGTAATAATGCTTGGTCTTTAAGATCCGTTTTAAACTATCGGTGAGGTCAAATGCGCCCTTCTTTCTGGTAAAATATTCCTGAAAGGCAATTACATCCGGGTCTTCCGTTCTCACCAGGTTAAGGATTTGATTCTTTACGGAATCTGAATTACCGGGCTCGTAAGGCTTGAAATTGTGAACATTGTAGGTCATCATCCGCAAAAGCGTTGTATCCTTTTTAGGCCCTGCGCCTTCAGTTCCTTTAAAACTAAATGTGGCAATAAACACACGGTTACCTGCAAATATCAATGCTACGGTAAGTACTGCATAGATAATTCTTTTGCGGAGCAACCAAAATAAAGCGGTTAAAACATTAAGGACTAAAAGGTAGGGATAAGCCAGTCCGAAAAATGGGATATACTTATTTGTCCTTGGATCTATGCTGCCGGCCAGCATCCCCAATATAAGCGAAATAGCCAAAATGACTGCAATAAAGCCCAGCAGCTTATTAAAAAAAGTCGTTTTGGATTTTTTCATCAATTTTAAGAATGTTTACTTGCTTTAAACAGCGTCTCTTTTTCTTCCTTACTCAGTTTATCGTACCCACTTTTAGAAATCTTATCCAAAATGGAATCAATTACCTGCTGGTTTACTTTATCTGAGGCTTCAGACCTGTTTCTGGTATTTACGGAAGACCTGTAGTTTTCGTTTTTGACAACCTTTAATTTTGATTTCTTTTTGAACCATTGGGAAGTGTTAAAGATTGTACTCCAATCTGTACCATTCTGAAGCATTTTGATGTACATAAATCCAAATAGTGCCCCACCAAGGTGTGCAAAACTACCTCCTGCATTTGCGGAGCCAATACCGATTAGATCAAGTACCACATAGGCAAGGGCGAGGTACTTAAGCTTAACATCGCCAAAAAGAATTAACCGAATGGCATAATTTGGCAGCAAGGTAGCTGTGGCCACCACAATACCCATTACAGATGCCGAAGCACCGATGATTGTTGCAGAACCGGCAGCAGCTGCAAAAACCGGGAATACATTAAAACCCAACAAAAAGACCAATGCTCCTGATGCACCTGAAAACAGGTACACAAAATGAAATTGGCGAGGCTTTAAAAAATCCAGAAAAATCTGTCCCAGCCAAAAGAGGCCAAGCATGTTGAATAATAAATGCAGGAAACCCTGATGAAAAAACTGGAATGTGAGCAGGGTATAGAAGCGTAAAGGCAATGCTGCAAAAGAAGATGGAAAGCCAAAGTACTCACGGATCAGTTCATCCAGGTCCAAGCTGCCTTTACCTAACATAATCCCCACGCCAATCAATGCTGTAAGCACGTAAATGATCACATTTATACCTATATAAAAGGCAACTGGATTACCCGACTTAAAAACCTTAAACTTGAGCTCCTGAAAAATATTATTATTCATAGTAGTCGTAAAATGTATTTTTATTGCGCCATAACTTTACAAGGATAAAACCAATGAGCGCACCACCAATATGGGCATAATGGGCGATGGAATCTCCAGGCAGGTTCGCTACGCCCAGGCTTAGTTCTACAAGTATATATACAGGAATGACGTATTTAGCTTTAACCGGAACAGGGATAAACAACAGCATCAGTTCAGCATCTGGATATAACATCCCAAAGGCAATCAGAAGTCCAAATATAGCGCCTGAAGCCCCTACCATAGGTACCGTATAGATGCTTCTAAATGTATCGGCCGCTTGCTCGCTTAAGCCCGACATGTGTAATGTTGACATCCCTTCTGCAAGATCAACCGTTATTGAGCTTGGATTAAACACTGATCCTGTAATCTGATAAACCTCAAAAGCTTGAACACCCCATTGTAATGCCAGTGCGCCAAGGCCGGTAATCAAATAAAAATTCAGGAATCGTTTTGCGCCCCAATGTCCTTCCAGGATGGAACCAAAGGAATACAAAGCAAACATGTTAAAAAAGATATGGGCCAAACCCCCATGCATAAACATATAGGTAATGGGCTGCCATATGCTGAACATGGGAGAATCAAAATAAACAGCTCCCAGATAAAAACCTAAATTAATACCATTAGATTCAAAAACATATGTAGCAGCAAAAAACAGGATATTTATAATCAGCAGGTTTTTGGTAACAGGAGGTATATATATATTATTCATTTATGATTTATCAAATTTCTTATCCAATTCAGTCAAACCAATGGTCTGGATTACAGGCTTGCCGCTGATGCTAAAGTTAGGCGTTTTACAGGCAAAAAGCTGCTCAATCAAGGTATTCATTTCCTCCTGTCCAAGGCTGGTCCCATTTTTAATGGCACTGTTCCTTGCCATACTTCTTGCCAGCGCATCCCGCTTATCCAGCTTCAACTCTTGCTGTGAGTTTTTAAAGCCTTCAATCAGGTGTTCAAAAAGCTGCGTTTCATTAATATTGGCGCTTCCCAGATCTACAGGGATCCCTTCAATCACCAAGGTGTTTTTACCAAATTCACGCACTTCAAAACCAAGGCTTTTGATGTCATCCAGCAAACTCTTAGCCAGTTCGTAATCATTAGGACTAAGCGTAACTGTTTGCGGGAACAAGCTCTGCTGTGAAGCACCTTTTCTGTCTTCCAGATGTACAATAAAGCGTTCGTAAAGGATACGCTCGTGCGCTGCCTGCTGGTCAATTACCATTAAACCTGATTTGATTTGTGAAATGATATAACGGTTGTGCAGCTGCATGTATTGCTTTTGCAAGGGTGCAAAAGTTTCCTCTTTGCCGCTCCCCGGCAAATCCATACTGGCTTGTTCGGCAGTGGCATGGTTGGCGATTTCGTATAAAGAACCCCAGTTTTTTGCACTTGGCGCCATATTGCCTCCGGAACCATAGCTTTTTGAAAAAGAAGCGTAAGCACCATAGCTTTCCTTGCGCTCAAACCGGTCATTAGATTCTCCGGAAGAACCCTGCTGATCTCCGGCAAAAGGATTAAATTCAGGATTAAAACTGATGGTTGGCGGAATGACATCTTCTAAAGGCTTAGGCGTAATCATTGCGCTAAACCCTGTTTCCTGATCAAAATCTATTGTAGGGCTGATGTTAAACCTCCCTAATGAGCGCTTAACTGCCGAATGAATAATGGCATAAATAGACTTTTCTTCGAGGTATTTGATTTCAGTTTTAGTGGGGTGTACATTAACGTCGATCTTTGCGGGATCTATATCAATGAACAGCACGTAAAGTGGAAAAACATCGTCTGCCAGCAGTTCCTCATAGGCTTTATTTACTGCGTGGTTTAAATAGGCATCTTTGATAAACCTGTTGTTTACAAAAAAGAATTGCTCGCCACGCGTCCTTTTGGCAAATTCGGGTTTCCCTATAAATCCTTTTAAATTGATGATGGTGGTTTCTTCTTCAACCGGAATTAACCGCTCATTGTAATTGTTGCCAAATAAATGAACAATACGTTGTTTGAGTGTGGAGGCAGGAAGACGAAAGACTTCTATCCCATCATGGTGCAGCGTAAATGCAATGGCCGGATTAGCCAGCGCTACGCGCTGAAATTCATCCATGATATGGCGCATCTCTGCAGGATTACTTTTCAGGAAATTCCGGCGTGCAGGCGTATTGTAAAATAAGTTTTTAACACAGATGCTGGTTCCTGCAGCAGTGGCTACGGGCTCCTGATTGATTACTGAAGAACCTTCAATTTCTATTAGGGTACCAAGTTCATCTTCATGCCTCCGGGTCTTCATTTCTACCTGGGCAATAGCTGCAATGGAAGCCATGGCTTCTCCCCTAAAGCCCATTGTCCGAATGGCAAAAAGGTCTTCTGCCTTGCGTACTTTAGAAGTTGCATGACGCTCAAAGCACATCCTGGCATCGGTAACACTCATTCCACAACCATTGTCAATTACCTGAATCAAGGCTTTTCCGGCATCTTTAAGAATGAGTTGTATTTTATTCCCCCCGGCGTCTAATGCGTTTTCCAACAGCTCCTTCACGGCCGATGCCGGCCTTTGTACCACTTCACCCGCGGCAATCTGATTGGCAACACTGTCTGGTAGAAGCTGTATGATATCTGACATCTGTATCTCTGGTAAAAGTTGCTAATTTAACTAAAATAAGGCTTACTTAAAGAGATTGGTACAGTTTTTATATCTTTATGGTTATCATATGAGAAAAGCCTACATTTTATTACTTACTGTAATATTTACCTTAAATGCCTGTGCGCAGGAACACAAAAAAAACGAAACGCGTTTAAATATTATCAACACCATTATCCGTAATACAAGCCTCTTAAATAACCAGAATAAGGTGATCCCTTTGCTTGAATTACAGCAAAAAAACATAGCTTCTGTAAATCTTGGGTTCAGCTATCAGCGCATTACGGATAGCCTTTTAAATAAGTATACCAGGGTTACTTCTTTTGATGCCGAAAAGTACAAAAATTCGGCTACACTTAATGAACTGGAAGATGACCTGAAGTACTTTAATACGGTGATGATTATGCTTTCGGAGCCGCAAATAAGTAATCCAAAGTACATGAGTTTTGTACAGACACTATCAAAGAGCAAACAAGTGATTATAGGCTTATTTAGTTCTGGCAATACCTTAATGAACTTCAATTTAAGCAACACCCCTATTATATGGAGCAGACAGAGTGACGCGGAGGCCGCAGCTATAGTCCCTCAAATGATTTTTGGAGGGATTGGCATAGGCGGCAGCTATGCGACACGCTTAAAATATACCGTTCCTGAAGATGCTGGCGTAAATGCCGATGACCTGCTGGAAATTGATAAAATTGCCCAGGAGACCATTACAGAAAGAGCTGCGCCCGGACTGGTGGTACTGGTAGCAAAAGACGGCAAAGTGATTTTTAACAAGGCTTATGGAAACCATACTTACGATGCGGTAATGCCGGATCAGGTAACCGACATTTTTGACCTTGCTTCTCTGACTAAAACCACGGCCACTACACCTACTGTAATGAGACTGGTACAGGAACAAAAATTAAATCTGGACACCAATATTGGCGCTTACATCCCAAAAGCGAGAACTACAGCCATGAACAACATCAGCGTGCGCGAAGTGATGTTACACCAGGCCGGCTTTATCCCCTACATTCCTTTTCAGGATGCCATTAAGGCTACTGACCATAGTTCAGATTCTTCTTCTGCCTTCCCTACCAAGGTAGCAGATGGATATTATGTACGCAAAGATTATTTCAAGGAGGTGATGTGGCCCAAAATGTTAAACGCCCCAATTAAAACCAGGGGTAAATATGTTTACAGTGACATCAGCATGTATGTGATGAAAGATATTGTGGAGCGGATTAGTGGCAAACCGCTGAACCAATATGTGCAGGAAAATTTCTATGGACCATTGGGAATGCAAACAGCCGGCTTTTTACCCAGAAACCGCTTTAGCAAAGATCAGATTGTACCTACAGAAAATGACACCTATTTTAGGAAGACTTTGCTTTTAGGTTACGTTCACGATCAGGGCGCTGCCCTGGTGGGAGGTGTATCTGGTCATGCGGGCTTATTTGCGAGTGCCAATGATGTAGCCATTTTATATCAGATGTTTTTAAATAAAGGTGCTTACGGTGGCCAGGAGTACTTCTTCCCTCAAACTGTGGATCGGTTTACCGCAAAGCAATCTGATGTAAGTAGAAGGGGATTGGGATTTGACAGGTGGGACCCACTGGCAAGTAACCGCTATCCGGCCGACAATGCTTCGCCACAAACTTACGGACATACAGGCTATACCGGCACTTGTGTTTGGGTTGACCCAACCAGAGGTCTGGTGTATGTGTTCTTATCCAACAGAATTAACCCTACGGTATCTGAAAAGCTCGGAAAATTAAGAATCAGGGCAAGAATTCAGGAGGTGATCAACAAGGCAATTGACAAGGGCACAAAGTAGTTGAATAAAAGAAGCCAGTGTTCATAAAAAACACTGGCTTCTTTTGTAATGAGATCAGCCCTTAAAGCCTTTCAATTTTTAGCAATACTGATCAAAAGCACCAATCAGGCTATCGGCAATCATTTGTGCCGGACGACCTTCAATTTGATGACGCTCAATCATGTGTACCAATTTACCATCTTTAAACAGCGCCATTGAAGGTGATGATGGCGGGAAAGGAATCATATAACCTCTTGCGCGGTCTACAGCTTCTTTCTCCATACCTGCAAAAACGGTGATTAATTTAGTCGGGTGTTTTTCATTGGCAGCAGCCAAACGTGCTGCCGGACGTGCGTTTGCAGCAGCGCAACCGCATACAGAATTTACCACAACAAACACAGTCCCTTCAGACTGAATAGCGCTGTCTACATCTGCCGCAGTTTTCATTTCTTCAAAACCTACTTTGGTCAATTCTGCACGCATAGGTTCTACTAAATATTCTGGATACATATCTTTATTTCTTTAATTTTCTTTTTGAATAATGCAAAGATAGGCTGCCCCCTTGTAGCATCAAAGCATAACCTTTTAACCCTTTTCAGTTTTTACCTTCAAATTACTTAAACAACTCACAATTACAGCGGTGTCTGCAGTGGACAAATAGATTAGCTGTGGTAAAAGGTTTTGCTGATTTTCTATACAGAAGTTAGCTGGTAAAATATTGGTCATAAAGATAAGCTGGGTTGGTATTTGAAAGAAAATATCAAATCAAAATTGTTTACTTTTGTAGTGCTTTATTCATTGTATTTGCAAATTGTTTGCACAGACACTTTCTACAGCAACATAAACAATTGATTTTAAACAAATTAAATAATAATTTCATGTCATCAGTAGAGACGACTTACGTTCCTTATAAAGTTAAGGACATTTCACTGGCAGAATGGGGCCGCAAAGAGATCGGATTAGCTGAAGCAGAAATGCCAGGCTTAATGTCGTTACGTGCAGAATTTGGTCCATCTAAACCCTTAAAAGGTGCCCGCATTGCAGGCTGCTTACACATGACCATTCAAACCGCTGTTTTAATTGAAACATTGGTAGAACTTGGTGCGGAAGTAACCTGGTCATCTTGCAATATCTTCTCCACACAAGATCATGCTGCTGCTGCTATTGCTGCTGCAGGCATACAAGTTTATGCGTGGAAAGGCCTTGACGAAGCCAGTTTTGACTGGTGCATTGAGCAAACCCTGCATTTTGGTCCGGAGCAACAACCGTTAAACATGATCCTCGATGACGGTGGTGATTTAACCAACATGGTATTTGACAGGTTCCCTGAGCTAATTGCGGACATCAAAGGGCTATCTGAAGAAACTACTACAGGTGTACACCGCTTATATGAGCGTATGAAAAACGGAACCTTACATTTACCTGCTATTAACGTAAATGACTCGGTTACCAAATCTAAATTTGACAACAAATATGGCTGCCGTGAATCTTTGGTTGACGCAATTCGTCGCGCTACTGATTTAATGCTTGCAGGTAAAGTTGCTGTGGTTGCAGGTTACGGAGACGTGGGTAAAGGTTCTGCTGAATCATTAAGCTCACAAGGTGTACGTGTAATTGTATCTGAAATTGATCCAATTTGTGCACTACAAGCTGCAATGGAAGGATATGAAGTTAAGAAATTTGCTAACGCAGTTTTAGAAGCCGACATTATTGTAACCACTACTGGTAACTGTGATATCGTTCGTGCAGAGCACTTCAGATCAATGAAAGACAAAGCGATTGTTTGTAACATCGGTCACTTTGACAACGAAATTGATGTAGCCTGGTTAAACAAAAACTATGGTGACACCAAAATAGAGATTAAACCACAGGTAGATAAATATACCATTGACGGAAAAGACATCATTTTATTGGCTGAAGGCCGCTTGGTAAACTTGGGCTGTGCTACTGGTCACCCTAGCTTTGTAATGTCTGCTTCGTTTACCAACCAAACGCTGGCACAGTTAGAACTTTGGACAAATACAGATCAGTACGAAAATCAGGTTTATGTACTTCCTAAGCATTTAGACGAGAAAGTAGCTCGTTTACACCTGGCAAAAATTGGTGTAGAACTGGATGTTTTAGATCAACACCAGGCAGATTATATAGGTGTGCCTGTTGAAGGCCCATTTAAAGCCGATACGTACAGATACTAAATCAAAACAACTTATCATATGAGGGGATGCAAACAGCATCCCCTTTTTTTATGCCCTAAAATTCAGCTAATGAAGTTTTACCAAATAAAAATGTTCTAAAACAGCTGCTCTGGTATTTGCATTCAAGAATTTTCCGCTAAGCTTGGTAATGTGATAGTTCTCAAAAGATTTTAGTACTTCCGTTTTGTATTTACTTTTTATGTTTTGTAATTCAGTATCCTGAACATAGATAACGAGGTCTCTTGTTGCTACCGCCTTGTCCAGGTCTTCATAACTCATTAAATATTTCACTTCAGCATTGGCGTAGAAATCAAAAGAATAAGCATCAACGTTGAGCAGCACAGCCGGCTTAGCTTCAGGGTAATTAGCCCTCAGCCATTGGCCTGCCTGCATCCCCCCCTCATATTTTAATAGTGCAGGATAGAAGAACAAATAGAGGAAAGACATTAAACCAATAGAAATAGCTGCATTACGGCCAACAATAGCCGAAACAGACTTTTCTTTAAAAAAGACAAATGCCGAAATGGCAATAAGCAGCAATGCGCTTATCATCCAATAAGCGTGTTCAAAGCCCGAAAAAACAGCAATTACCCCAAGCAGAATAAAGACCAGAACATATATAACGGTATGTACGGTGTAAAATACCTTTAATGGTTTGCCCTCCAATTTCTCCATATACAAAGCCGTAATAATGGCAAACTGCGGAAAAACGATCAAAATGTAATGTGGCAGCTGGAATTTTGAGAATGAAAAAAGCAAAAAGGTTACCGCTGCGCTCGCCCACAGGATGATGCTTTCGTCGGCAAGTTCTGCTCTGTTCTTCTTTTTAAACAAATTTACAACTGCCGTATACAATAGTACAGACCAGGGCAAAAATGCCCAGAGTGTGGTATGCAGAAAAAAGGATTTATCGCCAGACCCTTTAATTGGCCCGCTATTGAAAAAGCGGCCAAACTGGCTATCCCAAAAGAAAAACTTTAAGCCGGAAACGCCCCTGCTCCCAAAAACAACCTTCTCTGGATGAAGGTCAAATTGATGGTAAAGGCTATATAACTCAGGCGAAATAAAGACAAAGATAAGCACAATTGCCAGCCACCATTTTATTTTAATAAGTTGCTTATACTGCTTTGTAAACAACCAGTAGATGATAAAACCAGCAAAAACAGGAATCAATACAAATATGCCTTTTACCATAATTGCACAGGCTGTGAAGAAAGAACCGGCGACCAAATGCACAACAGAACTTTGATGCGCCCTGTAATAATGATAGATAGAAGCCAATGTGAAGGTAGTTATGTATATTTCTGCCCTTACATCAAAGGTAGAAATGAGTACATGAAGTGCAGATAGAAAAATCACCACACTCCTTAAACCTATCCTGTCCGTATATATGCTTTTAGCGAGTTGGTACACATACCAGGCACCAAGCAGCCCAACTAAAAAAGAAGGGAGTTTATACGCAAAAGCGGAAATGCCAAAAACCTTAAAAAACAATGCCGCAATCCAGAACGGAAGATGAGGTTTATCCAGCCAATCTGCCCCACGAACATACAGGTTCAGCCAGTCGTTATATAAAATATTGTTCTTAGCTATAGAAGCGTATAAAGCACTATCGGGCTCCATGATGCCGCCAAAAACCCCCAGAAAACCAAAAGCAGCCAAAAGGCAAATTAAAATCACATATAACTTTTCCTCTTTAATTTTCATCCGTATATATCAGCTTTCATCCGCTTCAAATCTAAGAATTTTAAATTACCCGCATATGACCGCCCCACCATAGAAAGCCAAACTGCTTTAAAACATCTTTTCTCCCTACCTTTTTTCGGACAAAAAAATAAACCCACTTTAAGGACCTTTTTTCTTTTCCTTCAAAAAGAAAAGCAGTCCGCCTTTTTAGGGATAAAAATAAACCCTCTTTAAGGACCTTTTTTCTTTTCCTTCAAAAAGAAAAGCAGTCCGCCTTTTTAGGGATGAAAAATAAACCCTCTTTAAGGACCTTTTTTCTTTTCCTTCAAAAGAAAAGCAGTCCGCCCTTTTTAGGGAAGAAAAATAAACCCTCTTTGAGGACCTTTTTTCTTTTCCTTCAAAAAGAAAAGCAGTCCGCCCTTTTAGGGAAGAAAAATAAACCCTCTTTGAGGACCTTTTTTCTTTTTCTTCAAAAAGAAAAGCAGTCCGCCTTTTTTGGACAAAAAAATAAACCCTCTTTTCGGACCTTTTTTCTTTTTCTTCAAAAAGAAAAGCAGTCCGCCTTTTTTGGACAAAAAAATAAACCCTCTTTTCGGACCTTTTTTCTTTTCCTTCAAAAGAAAAGCAGTCCGAAAAGAGGGTTTATTTTTTAACTTTGTACAATGGCAAATCTTTCGGTAAACATCAACAAAATAGCTACGCTGCGCAACAGTCGCGGTGGCAACAACCCCGACCTTGTAAAAGTAGCGTTAGACTGTGAACGTTTCGGTGCCCAGGGGATCACCGTACACCCAAGACCTGATGAGAGACACATCCGATATCAGGACGTATACGATTTAAAAGCGGTGATAAAAACTGAATTTAACATCGAAGGCAATTGCCGGGAACAGAAATTTGTTGACCTCGTTTTAGCCAATAAGCCTGCGCAGGTTACGTTGGTTCCCGATGTAGAAGGACAAATTACCTCAAACCACGGCTGGGACACGATTAAGCACAAAGATTACCTTAAGGAAATGATAGCACTGTTTCAAAACGCAGGTATCAGGGTATCCATTTTTGTAGATCCGGTTGTAGAAATGGTTACCGCTGCCGCAGAAAGTGGAACAGACCGGATAGAGCTGTATACCGAAGCCTATGCCCATAATTATTACGACAACAGGGAAAAAGCAATTGTTGCCTATGTAGCTGCTGCCCATAAGGCACACGAAATTGGCCTGGGCATCAATGCGGGCCACGACCTCGATCTGCACAACTTAAAATATTTTGCCCACAGCATCCCCGGTCTGCTGGAAGTTTCCATTGGCCATGCCCTAATTAGCGATGCTTTATATCTGGGACTGGAAAGCACCATACAATTATACTTAAAGCAACTTTTACCATAAGTAGATTAGCATTTTTTACGGTTGGTAATCGCAGGTAAAATATTTACCTTTGCGCAACTTTTATTCATAGACTCAATGAGCTTAAATATTCATTACCAGGAAGATTTTAAAGATCGCCACATCGCTCCAAATGCAGATGATACTGCAGCAATGTTAAATACATTAGGACTAAGTTCTGTAGATGAACTGATCGAACAAACAGTTCCGCAAAAGATCAGGTTAAAGCAGCCTTTAAACCTACCTGTAGCAAAGTCTGAAAAAGAATACCTGATCAGCTTAAAACAGACTGCTTCTTTAAATAAAGTCTTCAAATCTTACATTGGCCAGGGATACTACGATACCCTTACCCCTGGTGTAATTTTACGTAATGTATTTGAAAACCCGGGATGGTATACCCAATATACGCCGTATCAGGCAGAGATTGCACAAGGTCGTCTTCAGGCCTTGTTAAATTTCCAAACCATGGTCATTGACCTTACAGGAATGGAAATTGCCAACGCATCTTTACTTGATGAAGGTACAGCTGCTGCAGAAGCGATGTTTATGCAGTTCAGCTTGCGCAAAAATCAGGCAGCCCGTAAATTCTTTGTATCGGAACTGCTTTTTGCACAAACCATTGATATTTTAAAAACCAGAGCAAATCCTTTTGGAATTGAGCTTGTAATTGGCGATCACCAAAGCCAAATCTTAAATGAGGAGTTTTTTGGTGCTATTATTCAATATCCAGCCGGAAACGGTGAGGTATTTGATTATACTGCTTTTGCACAAAACGCACATGAGCTAAATGTTAAAGTAACAGTTGTTGCTGATATTTTAAGCTTAACCCTGCTCACTCCTCCGGGAGAGTGGGGTGCAGATGTTGTGGTAGGTACTACCCAACGTTTTGGCGTACCTATGGGTTTTGGTGGCCCTCATGCTGCTTATTTTGCGACCAAAGAAGAATACAAACGTGCTATTCCAGGACGTATCATCGGTGTAACGATTGACAGCGACAACAACTATGCGCTGCGTATGGCATTACAAACCAGAGAGCAACACATCCGCAGGGATAAGGCAACCTCTAACATTTGTACTGCACAAGCTTTGCTGGCTATTATGGCTGGTTTTTACGCTGTATATCATGGTCCTAAAGGCTTAAAAGCAATTGCAGAACGTACGCATGGATTAACAGTTTCTTTGGCTAAATCATTGGAACTGGCTGGCTACACACAATTGAATAACGCTTACTTTGACACCATCCGTTTAGACCTTGGAAACCTCAAAGATTCTATCCAACGTGAATGTGTGGACAATGAGCTTAATTTAAACTACAACGGCAGTATGGTAAGCATCTCTTTAGATGAAACCACCTCTGTTGAAGACATAAAATTAATCACTAAAATCTTTTCTAAAGTTAAAGGCATTGCTGCTGATAGTGCAGAGCTGATTACCGACAATATTGAGACTGTAATTCCGCAAACTTTACAGCGTACATCTGACTATTTAGGCCATCCAATATTTAACTCGCACCATTCTGAACATGAAATGTTGCGTTACATTAAAGCACTGGAAGCAAAAGACCTTTCTTTGTGCCATTCTATGATTGCATTGGGTTCATGTACCATGAAACTGAATGCAACTACAGAAATGAT
The DNA here is from genome assembly GCF_020991475.1 of Pedobacter sp. MC2016-14. NCBI lineage: Bacteria > Pseudomonadati > Bacteroidota > Sphingobacteriia > Sphingobacteriales > Sphingobacteriaceae > Pedobacter > Pedobacter sp. MC2016-14. The sequence continues at coordinate 1,582,049 of NZ_JAJMPA010000001.1, read as the reverse complement.
CCCTGTAACCTGGCCAGAGTTTGGAAAGATCCACCCATTTGCACCAGCAGATCAGGTAGCTGGTTACTACACTGTATTTAATGAAATTGACAAATGGCTGAGTGAAATTACTGGTTTTGCGGCCATGAGCTTACAGCCAAACGCTGGTGCTCAAGGTGAGTATGCCGGTTTAATGGTAATTAGAGCTTACCATCAGGATCGTGGTGATCACCACCGTAATATCGCTTTAATTCCTTCTTCTGCACACGGAACAAATCCTGCTTCGGCAGCAATGGCCGGTATGAAAGTAGTGGTGGTTAAATCTTTAGAAAACGGAAATATTGATGTAGACGACTTAAAAGCGAAAGCGGAAGAGCATGCTGCAAATCTTTCTTGTTTAATGGTTACTTATCCATCTACACATGGTGTATTTGAAGAAAGCATCATTGATATCTGTAACATCATTCATGAAAATGGTGGACAGGTTTATATGGATGGTGCCAATATGAATGCACAAGTTGGATTAACCAGTCCTGCTAATATTGGAGCTGATGTTTGCCATTTAAACTTACACAAAACATTCTGTATCCCGCACGGTGGTGGCGGACCAGGCATGGGCCCTATTGGTGTGGCAAAACACCTGGTACCTTACCTTCCAGGTCATGCTGTGGTAGATATCGACAATGGAAAATCTATACACGCCGTATCTTCTGCTCCATGGGGATCTGCATCTATATTGATCATCTCTCATGCTTACATTGCCATGATGGGTGCCGAGGGATTAACCAATGCTACAAAATATGCTATCCTGAATGCAAACTACATGAAAGCACGCCTGGAAGAACATTTCCCGGTATTGTATTCTGGTAGTCAGGGAAGATGTGCACACGAAATGATCTTAGACTGCCGGGGCTTTAAAAACTTTGGAATTGAAGTGGTGGACATTGCTAAACGTTTAATGGATTACGGTTTCCATGCGCCTACTGTGTCCTTCCCGGTTGCAGGTACATTAATGGTAGAACCTACGGAAAGCGAGCCTAAACATGAGCTTGACCGTTTTTGTGATGCTTTAATTGCAATCAGAAAAGAAATCACCGCTGTAGAAAACGGAGATTTAGATAAGGCTGATAATCCACTGAAAAATGCGCCTCATACCGCAGCCGTGGTAACTGGTGATGATTGGAACCATAGCTACAGCAGACAAGTTGCAGCGTTTCCATTGCCATATGTAGCAGCGCATAAATTCTGGCCATCAGTTGGTCGTGTAAATGATTCCTTCGGAGACCGCTCGCTGATTTGCGCATGTCCTCCTATAGAAAGTTATATGGAAGAAGCAGTATCGCTATAAACGAAAAATAAAACCAATGAGAATAAAGGCCATATAGAAATATTATGGCCTTTATTGTATAAAATCATATAGGCGTTTAAACATTTACATATCTAATTACTACCTTTATGCTATAATAGCACAAAGGTTTATTAAAAATGATGGATTCTAAGATTAATTTACTTGTTATCGACGACGATGACATCAATATATTCATCATAAAGAAAATTGTAGAAAAAACAGGCTACAATGTGGAGATGACTGCAAAAAGCAACGGTCAACTTGCTATTGACCATTTAAATAACGCTATAAAAACTAATGCAACGCTCCCGCAACTGATATTGGTAGATATTAATATGCCAGTATTAAATGGATGGGAATTTATTGAGGCATTTGAAACCATAGCATGCCCTGTTAAACCCGATATTTACATGCTTTCATCTTCGGTTTATGAAAATGATATCGAAAAGGCAAAGTCTTACAAAGATGTAAACGGCTTTATTTCAAAACCACTCTCCATAGATAGACTTATAGAATTGTTAAAAGCCCTGAAAGTCTAAATCACGGCAAAAACACCATCATTATAAGTAATGTGTCCGGTTGTTTTATCCTTACCATGGTAAAACAAACAGTTCCAGTTTTCTATTGCGGCTTGCTTCCCATAGGCTTCACGAAGCTCCATCGCTTTGCGGCCATCGTAGTCATACTTGGCAATAAATTTACGCAGCAGCTCTCCCGGCTCTGGCAAAACATCTCCACCAAAAAACACTTTATCTTGTCCATCATCCAGCAACCAGGCCTGATGATAAGGTGTATGTGCACCCGTTAGCTCATGGCGTATTTGCGGCGTAAAATCACCGGTATCCTCAACAAATGCCAACTGGGCATTACGTTGCAGAAAATCAAAAATCTCCGTACGATAAGAGGAAGAGGTATTGGTAAAAGCACTCTCCCATTCTCCACGCTGGATTACATAGGTAGCATTCGGAAAACTCAGCGACATTAAATTATCTACTTTATGCACCATACCACCTGAATGGTCATAATGCAAATGAGACATCAATACATAATCTACATCATCGGGATTAAATCCGGCTTTTTTGATGTTCTGGTGCAGGATCAGTTCACCTTTATCGTTACTGTAACCCAGTCCGGTATCCAGGAGCAGCAACTGATTCCCTAATTTTACCAGAAATGGCTGTACGCTAATAAATAAAGATGCGGGCCTATCTTTGGGGTTGTCTTTCTGTGGATCAAATGGGATAAACTTTTTGTCAGCAGCTACAGAATAAGAACCTTCGTATAAAGTGAAAACTTGCAATTGGATAAGTATTAGTATGAATAAGAAGAATAATTAATGATAACTTTACCATCAATTGCAAAGATATGGAATTGACAGCTTCATTCTTTAATGTAACGAATATATACCGATGGAGAAAAGATGGGTGCAGGCGCTGCCAGGTGTTAAAGAAACTACAGATCTGCTTGCACAACAATTAAATATAGACAGCAGCCTGGCAAATATTTTGGTACAAAGGGGCATTACCTCTTTTGATGAAGCCAAAGATTTCTTCAGGCCACAGCTAGCAGCATTGCATGACCCTTTCCTGATGAAGGATATGGACAAAGCAATTACCCGCATAGATGAAGCGCTTGAAAAAGGCGAAAAAATAATGGTTTATGGCGATTATGATGTAGATGGAACAACCTCCGTTGCACTTACCTATAGCTTTTTAAGCCAATTTACCACACAGATTGAATATTACATTCCCGACAGGCACAAAGAAGGTTACGGAATATCTACCGCAGGGATCGATTATGCAAAGGCACAGCACATTAGTCTTATCATCGCTTTAGACTGCGGGATAAAATCAACCGACAAGATAGATTATGCCAATAGCCTTGGCCTGGATTTCATTATCTGCGATCACCATCTACCGGGAGATGAGCTACCGGCAGCAGCGGCAGTACTGGACCCAAAGCGAAGTGATTGCTCCTACCCATTCAAAGAACTTGCGGGTTGCGGCATTGGATTTAAACTAGCACAGGCGTATTGTATCAGCCATCAGCTTCCGCCTCATCTTTACGAACAATACCTTGATTTGGTAATGGTAAGCATTGCGGCAGATATTGTCCCGGTAGTTGATGAGAACCGCATTCTGGCTTATTATGGCCTGATTAAGTTAAATACCAATCCATGTACCGGCTTAAAAGCTTTGTTAGACAGCTGCCATAAAACCAAAGACTACACCCTTACAGATGTGGTGTTTACCCTTGCACCCCGCATTAATGCTGCCGGCAGAATGGACCACGCCAACCAGGCTGTAAAAATGTTACTCTGCAATACAGATGACCTGGCTAAAGAACAAAGTCTGTTTATTAACCTGCAGAATACCGACAGGAAGTTATCTGATCAAACCATTACCGCTGAGGCCTTTGCCCTCATTGATGAATGCGAGGTACTCATCAATAAGAAAACTACCGTAGTTTATAATGAGAAATGGAACAAAGGAGTTATTGGAATTGTAGCTTCCAGGCTCACAGAAAAATACTACAGGCCCACAATTGTGCTAACCGCATCTAACGGCACCGTTACAGGCTCTGCCAGATCGGTAGCTGGTTATGACCTCTACGAAGCCCTGGTAGGATGTGCCGACCTCCTTATTCAGTTTGGAGGGCATAAATTTGCCGCCGGACTTACACTTAAGCCAGAAAATATTACCGCCTTTTCTGATCGTTTTGAAGAGATTGTGTCTGCCACCATTACTGAAAATTTACTTTGTCCGGAAATTAATATTGATACGGCGCTAGAGTTTTCGCAGATAGACGGGAAATTTCAGCGCATATTGGCTCAAATGGCTCCCTTCGGTCCCTCCAATCCGGCGCCTGTATTTGTAACCCACAATGTAACAATAGTAGGAAGAGCATATATTGTTGGGATTAAACATTTAAAATTGAACATAAAACAACAAAATTCAACTATTTTTGAAGCCATTGGTTTCGGACTTGCTGAATTTGAAAGCCTTTTACAACCAAACCGGCCTTTTTCTGTTTGTTATACAGTAGAAGAAAATGTTTGGAAAGAAAATAGGCGTTTGCAACTGAACATCAAAGCAATACGGTTTGATACATAACATACCTGGATGATACTAAGAGCAGAGAATCTAATCAAGAAATATAAACAAAGAACAGTTGTTAACAACGTATCCTTCAATGTAAGTCAGGGAGAAATTGTTGGTTTACTTGGGCCTAACGGCGCCGGTAAAACCACTTCATTTTACATGATTGTGGGTTTAATAAAACCCAATGAAGGCACTATCTTTTTAGATGATACCGATATTACCAGCGATCCAATGTACCGCAGGGCACAAAAAGGTATCGGTTATCTGGCTCAGGAGGCCTCTGTATTCAGGAAACTCTCTGTTGAAGACAACATCCTTGCTATTCTGGAGATGACCGATATGGGAAAAGAAGAGCGCCTGCACAACCTTGAAGAACTCATCAATGAATTCAGCCTTCATAAAGTGCGAAAAAACAGGGGCGATTTACTTTCCGGAGGAGAACGAAGACGTACTGAAATTGCAAGGGCATTAGCCGCAAGCCCAAACTTCATCCTGCTGGATGAGCCATTTGCCGGTGTAGACCCTATTGCAGTAGAAGAAATTCAGTCCATCGTGTACAAGCTTAAAAAGAAAAATATAGGCATACTTATTACAGACCATAATGTGCAGGAAACCTTGTCTATTACAGACCGTGCCTATCTCCTCTTTGAAGGTAAAATATTAGAATCAGGCACCCCAGAAATATTGGCCGCCAATGAAATGGTGCGGAAAGTATATTTAGGTTCAAACTTCGTTTTACGTAAAAAAAACCTGTAACCTATCTTTAAAACATGGCAATTGTAAATTCGATATTTACCTGGTACATGAAAAAGCGCGTTCATCAGATCGAGCTGTTCATGAAGTACCCCCTGGATGTACAGGAAGAATGGTTTCATACCCTCATTTCCAGTGCTGAAAATACCGAATGGGGTAAGAAATATGATTATAAATCTATAGAGAATGAGCAGCAGTTTAAAGAACGGGTGCCCATTCAAAACTACGACACCTTAAAACCTTACATAGAACGGATGTTAAAAGGAGAACAAAACATTCTCTGGCCATCCGACATCAAATGGTTTGCAAAGTCTTCGGGCACCACCAGTGACCGCAGCAAGTTCATCCCTGTTTCTGAAGAGTCCTTGCAGGAATGCCATTTTAAAGGTGGCAAAGATCTGCTCTCTATCTTCTGCAACAACAGGCCCAACAATCAGATTTTAACTGGAAAAGGCCTGGTATTAGGCGGCAGCCATCAGATCAACCAGCTCAATGAAGACTCCTTTTATGGCGACTTATCGGCTGTGCTGATCAAAAACCTACCCATGTGGGCAGAGTATTACAGAACGCCGGCAATTTCCATTGCGCTAATGGATAATTACGAGGAAAAGATGGAAAAAATGGCCGAGGCAACCATCAAAGAAAATGTAACTAATATTTCTGGCGTACCTACCTGGACCATTGTACTGGCCAAAAAAGTACTGGAAATGACGGGCAAGAGCAATTTGCTTGAGGTTTGGCCTAATCTTGAACTTTACTTTCATGGTGCAGTAAATTTTAAGCCATATATAGAGCAGTTTAAGGAACTGATTCCAAGTGATGACATGTATTATCTGGAAACCTATAATGCTTCGGAAGGCTTTTTTGGAATTCAGGATCAAATCAGTTCGGATGAAATGTTACTGATGCTCGACTATGGCATCTACTATGAATTTCTCCCGCTGGAAGACATTGGTCAGGAAAACCCTAAGACACTGTCGCTTGATCAGGTACAGCTTTTTAAAAATTATGCCATCATCATTTCCACCAACGGCGGTTTGTGGAGGTACATGATTGGAGATACCATTCAATTCAGTTCCCTCTTCCCTTTCCGCTTTCGCATTACAGGAAGGACAAAGCATTTTATCAATGCATTTGGTGAAGAAGTTATTATAGACAATGCTGAGCAGGCCATCACCAAGGCATGCAAGGCAACCTGTGCTGTGGTTAAAGATTACACGGCTTGCCCCATTTATTTTAAAGGACAAGAAGTTGGAGGCCACGAATGGATCATTGAATTTGACCAGCAGCCTACAGATTTTGAGACTTTTATAGATGTGCTTGACGATACTTTAAGAGCAGTAAATTCTGATTATGATGCAAAACGCTTCAAAGACATGGCCCTTCGAAGGCCGAAAGTTCACAATGCAGCCCACGATACGTTTTACAACTGGTTAAAATCTAAAGGTAAACTTGGTGGCCAGCATAAAGTACCAAGACTGGCAAACGAAAGAAAATATGTAGAAGAGATACTGCTGCAAATGCAGCAGTAATCTTTTTACTTACTTATTTTTTGTTTGCTGGAGCAACCAAATGGCAAGATCAGATGCAGCCTTATCATTTTCATATTCAGCCGGAAGTCTGCCGTTCACATATTCATTGTACAACCAGGGATCACCAACAGCAAACACAGTTCCTTTTCCATATTTAACCGTGGCCGCAATAGTAGCACCTGTCTTTGCAGATTTTAAAATTACCTCTGCATTAGCTGGAGTGCTGATGCTACACACATCTTTTAAAAATACTCTTTTAGATGTTTTAAATACAGGATTGTTTACAATATCTATTGCACCATCACTAAAATGGGCGTCATCGGTAACGTGAAGTTGCAAATCGCTGTTAAAGTGCATCCCAAACTTTCCGGCAAGAATGTTAAAATGCGGCAGTTCTACGTTTACGCTGTCATTAGCCATCATCACCAGTACTCCGCCTTTTTTTACCCAGGCAGCAATTTGCGAGGCATCTTCTTCCTGAATATAATTAGGCGCAGGGCTTTCTTTTCTGGTGTCCGGATCTACAATAATATAAACAGAAGTACCTTTAAGATTAGCCAGAGTTGGCCTTGTATTCAGGGAATCCAGTTTCGCGCCGTTCTTTTTAAATAACTCTCCCCAAATCATAAAACCAGACCACTCCTTTTCATCCCATAAGTAATGCCAGCGTACTGGCTTACCATTCACATCGTGCACTTCACGGTTAAAATAATAATCTAATGTTACCGTTTGTGCTTTAAGCCCTGTAAATGTACCTGCAATCAGCACAAAGAAAACGATAAGGGTTTTTAAATTTGCTCTATTCATTTATTAGTAATTTAGGATAATAACAATAAGATTTTAAAACTATCTATTCTATCCCAAAATACCAAAGGATAGCCATTAAATCTTAAGCCAGCCAGTGATACTCATTCTGGCCTTATGGGTCATCAACACTTCATGTTCCAGCTCACTGCTTTTAAAAAACACACTTTTGCCACTTTGCGGAGCAATACACTCAGCTTTTCCATCCTGATGAATACACAATTCCCCTCCATCAATGACCTGCCAATCTGCATTCAAATACATAATCATTGAAAATTGCCGGCTGTCATTATTCCGAAACTGATCCAGATGTCTTTTATAAAAGCTTCCTTCCTCATACATGGTATAATGGAACTCATACCCGGTAATACCAGTGTAGCAACTGCGGTTTAAATAGCTCACAAAGCTATCCATCAGGTCAAAAAATTCGTTCTCAAAAGAATTGTTATGTTCACGGTCCAGCCAATAGATTACATCGCCCCTAAATAACTGATCCTGCACAATCAAACTATCATTACCCAAACCAGCTTTCTGCAGCCGTTGCTCCTGATAAAGTTGTATCAAATTATCTTTTAAATGTCCTGACAGTGCAGCACTTAAAAAATCATCAGCTATACCTATTTTATTGGTTATAAAGCTCTCAATGAGCGTATCGAATATTTTTTCCAAAAGGAATGGGAGATCAAATAGAGGCAGATTACCAATATTTAGTAAGGTAATGGTTTTATCCCTAACTTTGGAAAAAAACTCATTATATGTTAGCTCACCACGTATTGTTCTGGCTAAAACCAGACACCACAGAAGATCAGAAAGTTGCTTTTAGGAAAAGTCTTGAATCTCTTGAAAAAATAGAAACGGTTAAACAATTCCATGTCGGAGTGCCCTCAATAATTGAGCGTGCGGTGGTTGATGTGACCTATACTTTCTCTTTAGTGCTATTTTTTGAAGACCTTGCCGGACACGATGTTTATCAGGTTCATGAATTGCACAAGGCCTTTTTAGAAGAATTTAGAGGCTTGTTTGAAAAAGTAACCATTTACGATTCGATATAAAAAAAAGCGCAGTTTTAAATGAACTGCGCTTTTTTATTCCATCTCTTCCAGGTACACTTCATGAACCAGGAATTTTATTTTTTCCATCCTGATCAGCAGGTCTGCTATTTCTTCTGAATGGATACTGTGGATCATATCACCGGTTTCAGGCATTTCTGAATTGGGCACCAATTCAAACGCTTCGTAGGGCCCGCGAACCTCTACCTCCAGCATCTTCACATATTTTACGCCATTCTCTATCCAGTCTTGCAGGATCTGTTCATTGAACTCAACATAGCGGTATTTAATTTCATGCATGCTTAAGCGTCACTATTAGGCGTAATAACACAGATAAGCCACGTCAGCGTCGCACATTACTTCAAATGAAGTATTTGCAGCCACATCAAATTCACCCTGCTCTTCATATATTTTAAAGGACCCATCAGCTAATTTTAAATGAAGCTGACCGGCAATCACAATCATTTTTTCCGGAGAGGAGGTTGAAAATGTATACGTCCCCTTTTTCATCACGCCAACAGTGGCTTTGCCAGCTGCAGTAGCCAAACCCAGGCTTTGTACTTTGCCTTCAAAATAAGTGTTGTGAGCCACAGGCTCAATTACGGAACTATTCAATTCACTCATGCTTAATTAATCTTTTGTTGTGGCTGAAATTACACTTAATTCTATACAAAATCAAACCATGCACTACCATCGAGGTAATCCTTCACGGTGGTGATGGTATTGTCGAATTGGAAAGCGCATATCAAAGTAGCAACTTCCTGTTTTAAACTTAAAATGCTATGTTCTGCCAAATCTTTCCTAAAACCTTTATCTTCTAACTCAAGCACATAGCCCGCACATACTACTCTTGCCAAAGCTTTACCCAGATCTACCAGTTTCCGTTGTGGAATTTCAGTACTGATGGTAAAGGAAAGGTCATTCTGGAAATGTGCACTCGCTCTCGCTGTAGGCTTAAATAACTTTAAAAACTCGTACAAATGGCTTTGCTTTTCCTTTTTCATAGCGCGTAAAACCATATCTGCAATTTGCGCATACAACATTTCATTAGAGCCTTCAAAAATCTGAAAAGGACGACTATCCATAATTCCACGGCCGCCAATATGACTGGTCCTATACCCATTTGCACCAGAAAGCTGAACCAAAAGCTGTGCAGATTCCTGCATTAAATCTGTTACTACTGCTTTCATGGCATTTGCTTCAAGGCCCTCAGCGGCCAGGCTATGGTCAATTCCGCTGATTGCACTGCTGCGGGCACACATTGCAGAGCAAATGGTATAGGCTGATTGTAACCTGGTGATTTGAAACTGCACATTATCCATCGCCAGCAGGTTGCTTCCGCCTACAATTCTGTTGTTGCAATGTTGCACCGCCTCATCCAGCATCCTATGGATAAAGCCCATTCCCATTCCCGGAAATTGCAGCCTGCTCCTATGTAAAATATCAAGCATCATTTTAATGCCTGTACTCTCTGGTTTCAATTTATGGTACTCCGGAACTACGATGTCTAGTTCATTTAAGCCATAAGGGATCATTAACAAACCAGGATTATCGTAGTATTCCGTTACTTTGATTTGCTGTCCCGGCAATGTATTGTCGCACAGAAAAAAATCTATGTCCCGTCCCAGTTCACCATTGTCATTTTCTTTCCGGCTCGCAATCAGCCAGTAATCTGCCATGCCAGTAAGTCCCTGCCAGTGTTTAGTCCCTTTAATATGATAGCCATCCGGGGTTAATTTATTACTGGTTTTCATATTTAAGGCATCACTTCCATAATTGGGTTCGGTAATCATTAAACCACCCATGTTCTGATTTTCCAGAAAACGGCTAAAAACACCCATCTTAACAGAAGAGTCACCGTATTTAGAAAGCGGCTCTAAAAACAAGGCGATGTTAATGCCGAACGTAAGCGATAAAGGAAGAGACTCATACGATGCCGCAGCCAATACGCTGAGGCATTCCTTTACGATAACACCACGTCCACCATATTCTTCAGGAATAGCTACAGACAGCGGACGCATTTTCATAATTCCATCCAGCAAATCAGCAGGCAATCCCCGTTCAGCACTTAGTTCATCAATGTTATATGTTTGATGAAACAATTGCTTCAAATTAGTCCTGAAGTTTTCAATGAATGTTGAAAACACACTGTTAGTTATAGTAATACTCATACCTTACAAATAAAAATTTAACGATTAGGTTTTCAAGATTAACAGAAAATATGAAAATACCTAAGTTATACTGCCTTCCAAAAATAAAACAACCACTTTTAAACAAAAATGATATTCATCACCTATTTTTTCATGACCATCAAATTTAGTCAAATAAAAATAAAGAAGCGCCGTTATTTAGAACGTTTCTTACATTTATCTCCATTAAATAGCTATTTAAACTTACAATATCATTTTAAATAGCTCAAAAAGAAGTACAGAGTTGGTATATTACCTATAGCTTATTTATCTTCGCCCTTATTGGGCTAATTTTGATGGAAAAATTAAAAGACACATTCTTCAGGGCGTACTTTACAATGAATGTTCCGCGCATCATTGTTAGAACAGATGCTTCAGTTTACACGGTCATTTCAATTAACGATTCCTTTTCAAGATTAACCGGCATAGCGGAAGCACATGCCTCAGGTCAATCGCTTTTTGACTTATTGAAGCTGGAAAAAGATGGAACAAATGGACAACAACAACTTTTAGATAGTTGCCTGGCGTATGCCATACAAAATAATGAACAGACCAACATACCTGAATTTGAAACTTTTATCATCAGCAATGGCCTGCGCATTCAGCGGTGGTGGAAGCTGGAACTGCTTCCGGTTATAGAAGTCAATGGCAGCGGAGCCTATGCAGTGATTAGCGTAACCGATGTAACCGAACACCTTCTTATTCAAAAGCAGTTGGATTTGGCAAAGGCCAATGAGCAATCGCTGCAGGAAGAACTTGCGGCCACCAACGAAGAACTTGCCGCAGCAAATGAAGAACTCAATGCCACCATAGAAAACCTGAGGCAATCTCAGGAAAACTTACAGGAGCTGAACAATGAACTGGAGAATAAGGTATCATTGAGAACAGCAGACCTTCTTCTGGCGCAAGCCGAATTGACATCGCAGCATATTCTCATGGAAACCATTCTCAATGAAGTGCCCGCAGGTATATGTGTACTTAAAGGCGCTGAAATGAATCTTGAGCTGGTTAATGCTAAACTGCTGCAATTATGGAAGCGTAAAAAGAACATCATTGGCAAACCGCTAACGGAAGTTATGCCCGAGCTCCTGGATCAGGAATTTCCAGAGATATTAAATGAAGTATATGTTACGGGAAGCCCGTTTAGCAAAAGCGAAGCCTATGCAGAACTGATCATAGATGGTGTTAAAACTCCTGTATACAGAGATTTTTCTTACACCCCAATTAAAGATAATCAGGGTAACACACACAGCATAGTGGCTTTGACTATTGACGTGACCGGCCGTGCACTTGCACGGATCCGTGAACAACAATTAATGGAAGAGCAATCAGCCATTAATGAAGAGCTGTCGGCCGCTAACGAAGAGCTTGCTGCCACAAACGAGGAATTGCATGAAGCTCAGGAAAACCAGGACCGGTTAATTGCTGTACTAGCCAGGAGCGAAGCCCGGTTCCGGAACCTGATTATAGAGGCACCTGTGGCCATTTGTGTTTTAAAAGGAACAGATTATGTCATTGATGCTGTAAATGATGAAGGGCTTAAGATCCTGAACAAACAATCAGACATTATAGGGAAATCACTCCGGGCAGCCTTATCTGAGCAAGAGCGACGGCCATTACAGGAGTTGTTAAAAATGGTATCCAGATCTGGCGAAACGTATTATGGAAATGAGGTTCGTGCGCAATTTGAATCAGATGGGCAGCCGGAAGACGGTTATTTTAACTTCATTTTTAAACCAGTAAAAACAAGCCAGGACAGCATTGAAGAGGTGATTATCGTAGCTACAAATGTAACTGACCTGGTCAATGCACGTAACGAAAAAGAAAGTGCAGAGGTTAAACTTGGACTGGCCATTGAAGCGGCCAGAATGGGCTCATGGTATATTAATGCTGCAACTAACGCATTAGAATACAACCCAACACTTGCTGTTTTATTTGGATATGAAGGTTCTGAGCCAATGACCTATGAGCAGGCCATCTCCCGGGTAACAGATGATTACAGGCAAAAACTGGAATGGGAAATTGAGCAAGCCATTACTCATGGTGGAGTTTACGATATGACTTATACCATGAGACGATTTAACGACGAGAAAATCATATGGTTACGCTCATTGGGTAAAATTCATCAGGATAACCAGGGCAACTATACTATATTTTCTGGTGTAGTAATGGACATTACTGAACAAAAACAAGATGAGCAGCGGAAGAATGATTTTATTGGGATGGTAAGTCATGAATTGAAAACCCCATTAACCTCCTTAAATGGCTATGCACAAATCTTACATTCCAAGGCTAAAAAACAGGAGGATTCCTTTGCTATAAATGTACTGAGCAAAGTTACTGACCAGGTAAAAAGAATGACTACCCTGATCAATGGGTTTCTAAACATCTCCCGACTAGAATCGGGCAAAATTCATCTCGTGCTACAGGAGTTCTATTTGGATGAGCTGGTTAGAGAAAATATTGAAGAGGCAGAACTACTTTCTACCGCTCACGAAATTATATTTAAACCTTGCGCGCCTGTTCTTGTAAAAGCCGACCGCGATAAAATTGGATCGGTGATTTCAAATATGATCAGCAATGCCATTAAATATTCGCCTAATGGCATAAAAAAAATAGAAATACAGTGTCAAACCACCGCCTCTGCAGCTCAAATCAGTGTAAAAGACTTTGGAATGGGTATTGCTGCTGCTGATATTCCAAAACTTTTTGACCGCTTTTACCGGGTAGAAAGCAACCAAATGCATCTCATCTCTGGATTTGGAATTGGGCTCTACCTTTGCTCAGAGATCATTAACCATCATCATGGAAAAATATGGGTAGAAAGTGAACCCGATCAAGGTTCAACATTTCATTTTAGCCTGCCTTTAAACTGACGACATTGCACCCTGGCAAATTACTGCTAACACCTTAATATATAAGTCAAATCCCCCTTTCTTACATTATTGCTAAGAAGGACAAACATAAACCTAAGAGTTGTGTTGTGGTAGGTAAATAGCCTACCATACTATGAAACAACAAAAATCCGGTGATGCCAAGTTCAGCACCAAAACCAACCCCATAGCAGAGCCTGCTTTAATGGAATTATTTCTTGATTGCATCAAAGACATTTATTGGGCAGAAAACCATTTGGTAAAATCCCTGCCTAAAATGCAGCAGTCTGCCAGCTCCCCTGAGTTGACTACTGCAATTGGCGACCACCTTGAAGAAACGAAAGTACATGTAAGCAGACTGGAAAAGGTATTTGGGCTTTTGGGCCAAAAAGTACAGGCAAAAAAATGTGATGCGATGGAAGGACTTTCCAAAGAGGCCGAAGGCATTGTTGAAAGTACAGAAGCCGGAACTGCAACCAGAGATGTAGGGATTATACTGGCCTCGCAAAAAGTAGAGCATTATGAAATTGCCACTTATGGCGGCATATACCAGCTTGCGGTGACACTTGGTCTTGATGAGGTTGCAGAATTGCTGGCCCAGACTTTAGCGGAAGAAAAGGCCGCCGATCAAAAACTATCCGATGTTGCAGAAAGCAGCGTAAATTATAAAGCGGCTGAAGAAGCTTAATCCAATCCACATGAGCAAGAAAAACACACCTCCTAAATTAGGAACAGAAACTGCAATAGATAAGCATTTGGTGCAACAGCCGGAAAATACAAAAACCGAAAAGCTGGCCGAGCATACTGCTGACGCGACCAACCAGGCAATGACCACAAACACAGGGTTAAAGATCAATGACGACCAAAACTCTTTAAAAGCAGGCGACCGTGGAGCTACTTTATTGGAAGATTTTGTACTCAGGGAAAAGATCACTCATTTTGATCATGAGCGCATCCCCGAACGGGTAGTTCATGCCAGGGGATCTGGTGCGCATGGAACTTTCAAAGTATATGAATCTTTAGCTGCGGTAACAAAGGCAAAATTCCTGCTCGACCCAGCATTGGAAACACCTGTATTTGTACGTTTCTCTACCGTAGCCGGCTCAAAAGGCTCTACCGATCTGGCAAGAGATGTTCGCGGCTTCGCTGTTAGATTTTACACTCAGGAAGGCAATTTTGATTTAGTAGGCAACAACATGCCTGTATTTTTTATTCAGGATGCCTTGAAATTTCCTGATCTGATACATGCTGTTAAGCCAGAACCTGACAATGAAATACCACAGGCGGCTTCTGCCCATGATACCTTTTGGGATTTTATCTCTCTGGTACCAGAATCTGCGCACATGATCATGTGGGCAATGAGTGACAGGGCCATTCCAAGAAGTTATAGAATGATGGAGGGCTTTGGTGTCCACACCTTCCGTTTAATTGATGCTGAAGGGAAATCAAGCTTTGTGAAATTCCATTGGAAGCCACTGTTAGGTGTGCATTCGGTAGCATGGGACGAAGCACAAAATATTTCGGGTAAAGACCCTGATTTTCATCGCAGGGATCTTTGGGATGCCATAGAAAGTGGTGCCTTTCCAGAATGGGAATTGGGAATTCAGGTAGTTCCTGAAGAGGATGAATTCAAATTCGATTTTGATCTTTTAGATCCTACAAAATTAATCCCAGAGGAACTAGTACCAGTACAGCGTGTGGGTAAAATGACACTTAACCGCAATCCTGACAACTTCTTTGCCGAGACAGAACAGGTGGCTTTTCACCTGGGAAATATTGTTCCCGGAATAGATTTCACAAACGATCCATTGTTACAAGGCCGCTTGTTCTCTTATACTGATACGCAGTTGTTGCGTCTGGGTGGTCCAAATTTTCATGAAATCCCCATCAACCGCCCTGTTGTGGGCGTCCACAACAATCAGCGCGATGGTCATATGCGTCAAACCATCAACAAAGGTAAAGTAAGCTATAGCCCCAATTCCCTCGGCAATAATGACCCCGCCCAGGTAAAAGAGGCGGATGGCGGTTTTGTAAGTTATGGAGAACGTATAGAAGCACATAAGGTACGAGCCAGAAGTAAAAGCTTTTTTGATCACTTTAGTCAGGCACGCCTGTTTTTCAATAGCCAGTCCGACCCAGAAAAAAACCACCTTATTGATGCACTTACCTTTGAACTTGGAAAAGTAAAAACTATCGCCATCAGGGTTAGAATGTTGGGGATCCTGGAACAGATTGACAAAGGATTAGCGGCAGAAGTGGCCTTCGGGTTAAGGTTGCATTTACCTGAAAAAGCAGATTTGCCAGGCAACCAAAGTATTCCCGCCGATGCAAACGCGGCAGACTACCAGTCGGTGCAAGTTGAAGGATCACTGGACAAATCAGCTGCACTAAGTATGGCGGGCACCATAAAAAATACCATTAAAAGCAGGAAAATAGCCATCCTGGCTGCTGATGGTGTAGATGCAAAATCGCTGCTTACGGTAAAAAAAGCGTTAGAAGCTGAAGGTGCCGTGGTGGAAGTGATTGCACCAAGACTTAACTACATTATTGGTACAAAGGATGAAAACATTGAGGTAGACCAAAGCTTTTTGGGCGCTGCCTCTGTATTGTTTGATGCTGTGTATGTCCCCGGTGGAACCAACAGCGTTGCCAGTCTGGAAGCAGACGCAGATGCTATTCATTTCCTTAATGAGTCTTTTAAACATTGCAAAGCCATTGCAGCAGATACTGGGGCAATGCAGGTTTTAGAAGCTACCTATTTCATTAAAAAACTACCTACGGACTTTAGTGATGAAACCGTATTAAAAGAAGGAATTGTCATTGGAGACCATGCGGGCAAATTGGCAAAACAATTTATCACGGCTATCGCTCAGCATCGTTTTTGGGAGCGGGAAGTGCCCAGAAAAATTCCGGCATAAGTCATTCATAAAAAAAGGTCGCTATGAGCGGCCTTTTTTTATGATCAATCTTTATAGAGCAAGCTTAATGCTTCTTCATTGCCCTGCTGCGCGGCCAGATCAAATACAGAAAGACCGCGTACGTCTACAAGGCTTTTATCAGCCCCTTTATCAATTAAAATCTTTAATACATCGTTACGTCCAAACATTGCAGCAAACATTAATGCTGTTCCTCCATTCCCATGTTGTAAATCAACATTAGCGCCATGATCAATTAGCAAATTGACAATGTGCGGGTAACCCTTAAAACTTACACCCATTAAGGCCGTATTGCCACCAATATCACAAGCATCTACATTGGCACCTGCTTTAATCAATAAAGCAGCAGCCTCAATTTTATTGTTATAACATGAAATGATTAGTGGCGTATATCCCTTCTCATCCTTCCAATCCAAGTCAGCCCCATCGGCAATCATTTCTCTCAAAATATCAAGGTCGCCAGAGCGGGCAGCACCTATAAGCCTACTTAATTTTTCCATTATAAAGTACCAGGGTTTGCGGTATTGATGAACTTGTTAATCGATGTACCTTTTATTACCAAATTCCTGGCTGTACATTTTAAGGTTGGCTTTCAGAATTTTTCTGGCCACATGGATTCTGGTTTTAACCGTTCCTATCGGGATATCAAGTTCTTCGGCAATCTCATGATATTTGAAGCCTTGAAAATACTTGATAAAAGGAACGTAATAATCTGCCTGTAAGGCACCCATTGCTTTATTGATGTCTTCTTGTATAAACTTGTTTTCACCAGCATTATTGGACGCGCTTTTGGACAACTGAGCAGAATTTAAATCTTCAGAGGTATCCATCACCTGATTTCTTTTGGTGGAGCTTCTGTAATTGTTGATAAAAGTATTTTTCATGATGGTGTATAACCAGCCCTTAAGATTAGTGCCTTCTTTATACATGCCTTCATAACGCATTGCTTTAAGTAAAGTATCCTGAACCAGATCATCTGCATCATCAAAATTTTGTGTAAATTTCAACGCAAACTGACTTAAAGAAGGGCGGAGGCTGCAAACCTGGGTATTGAAAGTTAAGTTATTCATAGGTAGATGTATTTTTGTTTTTCAAAATACATTTTACAACAAATGTTCCAATACACACTCCTAAATGGGAATAAGCATCAATTTAAGGTGATTTAAGTATAAAAAAATTTGTTTTTTCAGAAAAACAAATTTTGGCAGGGTTTTTATAACCATAAATTTTTAGACAACCGTTAATTTACAGTACCTTTTACAACACACTAAATAAGAATAGCCCCTTATATTAAAAAAGCCTGCTATCACTGACAGCAGACTTCTATAACATGGGGTATTTGGAAATTTAGGATTCAATAAAGGCTAAAAGATCTTTATTGATGGTATCTGCTTCCGTAGTAGGCATGCCATGAGGAAAACCCGGGTAAGAAATCAGTTTTCCATCCTTAAGGAGTTTTGCAGCTCTGGGAGCCTGGCCATAAGGCACAATTTGATCGTCTTCGCCATGCATTACCAGCACCGGAATCTCTACACTTTTAAGATCCTCAGTGAAATCTGATTCAGAGAAAGCTTTGATGCCTTCATAATGCGCTTTTACCGAGCCCATCATACCCTGACGCCACCAGTTATGCTTAATTCCCTCGGCAACTGTTTTACCCTCGCGGTTCCAGCCATAAAAGGCGATAGGGAAATCGTAGTAATACTGTGCCCTGTTAAATCCAGTTCCTAAGCGTATTTCATCAAATACAGATAATGACACACCTTCTGGATTGCTATCATTTTGAACCATAATGGGTGTAACGGCACTAATCAATACCGCCTTAGCTACACGACCTTTTCCATGTTTGGCAACGTAACGGATCACCTCGCCGCCACCAGTTGAATGACCAATATGAATGGCATCTTTTAAATCCAGTGCTGCTGTTAATTCAGCAATGTCTGCCACATAGGTATCCATATCATTTCCGCCAGAGCTTTGTCCGGAGCGTCCATGTCCTCTGCGGTCATGTGCAATTACCCTATAGCCCTTAACCAGAAAAAACATCATTTGGGCATCCCAATCGTCTGCTGATAAAGGCCATCCGTGATGAAATACAATTGGTTGTCCTGTGCCCCAATCTTTGTAATAAATTTGTGTACCGTCTTTAACTGTAATTACACTCATGTTTTCCTGATTTTAATGTTGATTATGAATTTAGTTATTTGTTTTAAAAAAGCTTTTTGCCATCATTTTGTTTTTGACTTCTATTTTGCCTGAAGATCCTGCCCAGAAAACCCACAATAAAACATTAATTGCGAGTGCGGTGACGGAAAAATAAAAGGAGAGCGCAAATGCTGCCAGATAAGTGGGCAGTCCGTAAAAGTAATTGTTTCTGATTTTTTTAATTTCAGTTTCTCCAAGCTCCGGCCTCAGCAAACTCCGGTCCCTTGAAGCCAAAAACCAGCACAAGTTATAAGAAAGGTTAACCAGTACAAAAGTACCGCTGTAAATAGTTATGGTCAATTGCCGGGAAGGTGTATCGTAAAAATTGGCCATTAATGCGCTGGTATAAGAAACACAACATACCAGAAAAAGGATGATGCCATTAGAAAACATAATGGCGGTGTTTCTTTTGTAAATCTGTTTAAAGAGCTTGTGGTGATTTACCCACATGATGAAAATGCTAAAAAACGAAAGCATAAAAGCCAGGTAACCGGGCCACTGCGCTACCAGTTTAAACAGCAGGTCTTTTGGCCCCTCTCCTTCTTTAAGTTCAGGAATATGGAGTTCCAATACCAGTAAGGTTATTGCAATGGCAAATACACCATCGCTAAAGGCTTCTATTCTTCCTGTTTCTTTTTCCATTTTATACTCCTTCTTGTGCAGGTGTAGAAAAATAGCAAATCACCATTGCCACGCCAGGCAAAACCACCCCCGCCAGACCATACCATTGCCCGGCAATTGCTCCCAACACACATCCTATTAAAAACCCGGCAAGGGTAATTAAGCCTTTCTTTAAACTTACCCAGTAATCTGCACCGGTAAACCCAGTCGCAAACAAACCACTAAGGTCCAGCGCTACCTGGGTTACATTCCCTGTCATCATGGTTGTTGGGCCATGTGTTTCTTTCGCAAACAGTTTTCCAAAAGCATTCTGAAAGCCCATTGCAAAGACCACTATCATGGTTACAACATACATAGAAATTGTGGTCAGCTCGCTTTCAGTATCACAAAGTACATACGCCAGGGCACCAGCCAAAATCAGAAGTATCCCTTCACAACACAACAAAAAATGATGATTTCTTATTCTTGATGAAATCCAGCCCCCGGTCATCACAGCAAGCAAAAAAACAGGAAAGGTTAACAACTTGACCCATGAATCTGGTTCTGCACCTTTAATCATCTGATAAGCAAAAACGATAAAGTTTCCGGTTACATGGGCAGAAAAAATTTTATCAGCCGCCACAAATGTGATGGTATCGCAATAACCGGCAACTATAGTGAGTACCAGTGTTACAAACCCTATACTTTTCTTAATTTCCATATCTGTTTATTTAGTTAAAAAATGTTTGCAGCAAATAACTGTCTACAGCATAAGTTCCAGGCCCTACAGCACAAAGGAACAATAAAGAAAGCGTATACATATATGGAACATCCCTTACCTCCAGCGAATCTTTTCTATGCACAACAAAATACCCTATTGCAGTTACCCCAATTGTGGGCAATAGTACCAGTCGCGTACCCACACCCAGCATCACCAAAAAAGGAACTACCGTATCAGAGAAAGTTGCCACTAATCCATTCAGTTGCTCTGGGAGGTGTAAGGGGTTTGGAACATGCTCTTTATGTCCGTTTTCTACCCTGAATTTTTTGAGTCCGTGGACACGAAATAACTCCAGCATCAGAAGCATCCGGAAGATGAGTATGGCTATATTGTTAAATTCAGATCCCAGATCTGAATAAAGCAGCGTTTTGATTAGTGTTTCTATATTCATGGTTAAAAAGCAAAACAAGAACAGCCCAGGGCACCCCAGAAGGCCGTATAATTATTAATTGGAAGGTGACTATGGCGCGCAACGTCATGGTTGTGCGCATGTACATTGCAGCTTCCTGCGCAAGAGTGAATGTTTACTACCTTAGCTTGGGCAGGTGCCTGGGCTTTATAGTAACCATTGTGGAATGCAGTGGGCGACCAGTCTGGCAATACGGGGATTTTTGGCGGTGAAAATTCCGAAAAATCATCTGTGGCATATACAATTTGCCCCCCAACAATGGTAAGCTCTGCTTCTATGCCCTTTATCTCTTCTTCATCTACCTTAAAATAATCCTTGTTAAGAACCGCTAAATCTGCAAACATACCTATAGCAATATCACCTTTTTTACTTTGATCATTAGAGAACCATGCACTTCCCCTGGTATAGAGTTCCAATGCGGTTTCCCTGCTTAAAGTAGTACTTTCATCATAAATCTTAAGCCCACCAATTGTTCTGCCCGCTGATAACCAGTACATGGAAACCCAGGGATTATAACTACTAACCCTGGTAGCATCAGATCCACCACCTACAGGCACACCCATTTCCAGCATTTTTTTTACTGGCGGTGTTTGCAAGGCAGCTTTTTCTCCATACCGATCGGTAAAATATTCTCCCTGATAGGCCATCCTGCTTTGTATAGCAATCCCGCCACCAAGCGCTTTTACCCGTTCAATATTTCTTTCATCAATGGTCTCTGCATGGTCAAAAATCCATGGAATACCCGCAAAAGGTAAATCCCGGTTTACTTTCTCAAAAACATTCAGGAAACGCCCGATGCTTTCGTTGTAAGTAGCATGCAGCCTGAATGGCCACTTTTTTTCTACCAATAAACGAACCACCCGTTCCAGCTCGGCCTCCATATTCTCGGGTAAGTCTGGTCTTGGCTGTAAAAAATCTTCAAAGTCAGCCGCAGAAAACACCAGCATTTCACCAGCTCCATTGTGCCTGTACATATCATCACCCTGGTACAATTCTACAGAAGAAGTCCAGTTTTCAAAATCCTCAAACTCCTGCTTTGGCCTTTGCGTAAATAAATTGTAGGCAATACGTACCGTAAGCTGCTTTTGCTCATTCAATTCATTTACCACTTTATAGTCGTCCGGGAAATTCTGGAAACCTCCACCTGCATCAATTACACTCGTAATTCCAAACCTGTTTAGCTCTGTCATGAAATGACGGGTAGAATTTACCTGATGTTCAAGCGCTAATTTTGGTCCCTTAGCAAGTGTAGCATACAGGATCATGGCATTAGGGCTGGCAATAATTAGCCCCGTTGGTTCCCCGGATGAATCACGCTGAATTTCGCCTCCGGGAGGGGCAGGTGTATCTTTGGTATAACCAACAGCCCTAAGGGCTGCTTTGTTCATAAATGCCCTGTCGTACAGGTTCAAAATAAACACAGGGGTATCTGGCGCTATGGCATTGATTTCTTCTAGCGTGGGCATCCTTCGCTCAGCAAACTGAAATTCCGACCATCCGCCAACTACCCTTACCCATTGTGGTGAGGGCGTACGGTCTACCTGCTCCTTCAGCATCCGGAGTGCATCTGCCAGTGAAGGAACACCGTCCCAGCGCAATTCAAGATTATAGTTCAATCCACCTCTAATCAAATGGATGTGAGAATCATTTATTCCCGGAACTACGCGTTTCTTCTTCAAATCAATAACCTTGGTTTGCGGACCAGAAAACTTCATCACTTCTGCATCACTGCCTAGCGCTGTAAATTGTCCGTCTTTGATCGCAACTGCGGAAATATCTTTGTTGGTTTTAGCAATGGTATGGATTTTACCATTGAATAAAATCATATCTGCATGTATCATCAGTATAAGTTTAAATGGTCAGCACTATTTATTGACATCAGCAATTGCCGCTGCAATTCCTTCTCCGGCTACGGTAAAAAAAGAGGGACCGGCCAAAAGGATAATTTTTGAGAGCGGCTTAAATTCGGCCATCTTTCGATCCTTTAACCAAAGCTGTGTCTGATAAGCGGCAAAAGCTCCCCTTACCACATTGCCAGCCACTAAAGCAGTTGGGGAGTCTATGCCCGCATCTTTGAGGTCACTGGCAAAAGAGAAATTACCTACGCCCAACCTAAGTGCTTCACTCATGGCCACACTACCTACCGATGTCATAATGGAGGCTTCAAATTTATTACGGTCGCCAAGACCAATCAGCAGTAGTTTTTTAGCACCAATAGTTCCTTTTGGCGGACTGATGAGAATTGTTTCGTACGCATGCCCCATAAATTTACCACTCTTGCGTAGTTCCGTTACAAGACCTTTCATGTCCTGGTCCAGGTGTACCATTCCATTTAGGGCTGCCGGTAAAGCCGGCGGAGAATTAAAAATATCCCCTTCTGTATATTCAAATACACAGGCAACCTGAAGATCGCTAACTTGCGCAGAAGGACCTTGCACCACGCCTTCAATTGCAACACCTTTAACGCTACCCCATACTTTGGTTGTACCTATGGCAGTTGTTTGTTGCGCTTTAGCTGACGTTACCGTAAAAATTACTGAAAGCATCAGCAGTATAACATACCGCTTATATATGGCAAATTGCTGTGTTATGGTTGTTTCTTTGTTCATGTTTATTTCTTTTAATGTTAAAATTTGAATGAGATTTGAGCGTTAAAGAACCTTGAATCCGACGTCTGGCCAACGATATCGCGGATAAAGGCAGCTGTTTTAAAGTATTGCCCACCACAGCTAAAAGACAGCAATGGGGTAAACCTGTAATCGGCACTGAGCAGGTAGGTTGTACCAATATAGCGATGAGCTGATGCAGTCCCTGCAGTATTAAAGTTGCCACTTGGGCGGTAAATCCCATCGCCAGCTGAATACCTCCAGTTAAAGACAACATCTGCCTGCAAGGATAATTTTTCTGTCATACTCAATACCAGGTAGGGATGCAGGTCAACTAAATTAGCTGGACCAATTAAGGGGTTAAAACCGAAATATCCGCCTTTTGGATAAAGCGGATTGAAAGTTTGCAGTTTACCATCTCCTGCACTTCTATCGCCAGAGATATAGTCGTTTCTCAAATTAAGGGAGGGTTTAAACTTAAGCTGTTCAAAAGTATAACCCAGATCTATTGCCCCGGTCCAGGCACTAATACTCCCTGCACCAAATGCACCAAACTGATAAGCAGCTTCCAGGTTGTAGATAAAACCTCCCCCATTTTTCCAATAGCGTGCGGCAACAGTATGCCTCAACTCTCTTGCTATCCCTTCTTCAAATTGCGCATGGTCCCGCTTTATACCAAGATAGTAAACATCAAAATTACCAGCCCTTTCTATAATGATATTGCTATAAAGCCCCCATAGGTTGGCCTGCCCTGAACCCTTATTGTCAAAAACACCTGGGTTTACTTCATCTGCTTCCATCACAAAAGCATCCAGGGTAAATTTTGGCAAACTGTACATCAGCTTGGCACCTGTAAAATATTGCCTGGTGGTAGTTCCCTCTCTCACAGAAATCAGGCGACCAGAGCCATAGTTCATTTCCTGGCGGCCTAACCTAATAGAAAGGCTTTTGGCCCCGGTCTTTAACAAGTTAAACTCTGCAAAAAGATTCTGAACAACTAGCTGATCTTCGTCTACAGGCGCGGCACCGTATTTACTTCCATTCTCAAGGGCACTATTGAGCTGTGCAAAAAACCGTAGCCGATCTCCAGTATGGAGATCGGCATAGACCGCATATCTTTGTAGAAATGAAGAATTAAAGCCCTGGTCCTTAATCCAGTCTTCGTTTACCTTAAGCCCATATTCATACCGGAGTTCTCCGCCCAGGCTAAGGTAAAATTCGCGGTCAGATGAAATTGGGATATACTTAAGGCGGTTATAAAATGTACTGTCAGCATCTTTAAGTTTGCTGTAGTCTTCATCATAACGCATCAGTCTGATGCTTTGCGCTGCAAGATCTTCATGAAAAAAGCCAGACAGCAGCACTACGATCAACATAAAAAGATTGTACCTCAATTTCATCCTGCTGAGCCGAAACTTAGTGCTTAACCATTTTATGCGCATATTGTATGCCCAGGCCATAACCTGCACCATATTTCTTCATCAGGTCGGTTACCGCAACATAAGTCTCTGTTCTAGCCCAGTCTCTTTGCAATTCTAACACATATTGTACGGCTGTAATAGGCTTAACACCAGCATGTACCATTCTTTGCACGGCCCGCTCATGTGCCTCAGTACTTACATCACCACAAGCATCCGTAATTACAAATACGTCGTATCCTTCTTCCATGGCAGATAATGCAGGGCCAACAATACACACCCCTGTCCACAAACCAGCAAGCACCAATTTTTTCTTACCAGTTCCGGTAATGGCTTTATAGGCGGGTTCATCTTCCCAGGTATTCATAGTTGTACGGTCCAGGTATCCAGAAGTTGCCTGTGGATAAAACTCTTCAATTTCCGAAAAAACCGGACCTGCAAACGAATCTTCCGCAACAGTAGTTACAATAGTAGGAATGTTGAAAATCCTGGAGCCTCCGGCTATGATGGCAACGTTGGTACGCAATTCTGTTATAGAAATACTCTTGGTAGCAAAGGCCATCTGACCTTCAAAGTCAATTAGCACTAAGGCATGGTTGTCTGGAGACAAAAGATTTGTTGATGGTTTCATAAATTTATTTTTTATACCGCGGCTTAACCAACAAGCATACCAATACCTTATCAACCTACAGCTTAGCTATTTACAACATATAAAAGTGCTTTTTAATTACTATATATCGTCATTTAACGATAGCATTAATGATAAATCGTCATATCTTCGCGATATGAAAGAACCATCTGTGTTAAAACTAGAGGATGCTTTAGAGGCTGCGAAAGCGCAAATAGAGAAAACAAGCAGAGAGAATGCGATATTATTTAAACTGAGCAGTTCAATTGCCACCACCAGAAACAAGGCAGACCTGTTTGATGTAATAGACCAGCAACTAAAGCAACTTTTTCTGTTCGAAGATTTTGTAATTTGCCTGATCAATGACGACCAAACTACGCACAGTGCATTTTTATACAATGAGAAGGAAAGTTTTCAGAAAAACGAAGGTATAGCTCCGGTTTCTACGGCTAAATATTCTTTAGAAGATGGCCTCTGCCATGCCATGATTGGCGCAACAGATCCTATTGTTTTTTATTTGGATGAGGTAGTAAAATGGCCGGATGCCCCCGTGTGGATCGGCTTCTGGCACAATATGGGTATTAAAGAGATGATTGGCTTACCTATAGTTGATCAGGGTAAATGTGTAGGTTTCTTTTACCTCTATTGTAAAGTAGAAAATTCAATTGCCAATAGTTATTTCGAGCTGTTAAAAACCATATCTATGCAAATTTCTGTTGCTGTGGCCAACATCAGGGCCAATGAAAAAATAGAGCAGCAATTGGCAGAAATCAATATCTACAAGCAACAACTTGAAGAGGAAAGGTCATATCTTAAAGAGCAGATTGCCATTACCTATAACTACGATGAAATTGTTGGTAATAGTCCCCTGGTGCAGATGGTTTATCGCTCCATAGAGCAGGTGGCCCCATCAGACAGTACTGTGCTCATCCTTGGCGAAACGGGCACTGGTAAGGAACTCATTGCAAGGGCAATTCACAATGCCTCATCCAGGAAAGACAAACTGATGATTAAGCTAAATTGTGCAGCACTTCCGCCAAGCCTTGCAGAAAGCGAATTATTTGGTCATGAAAAAGGAAGTTTTACCGGGGCCATTGCGCGAAGAATAGGTAAGTTTGAACTGGCCAACAACGGCACTTTGTTTTTGGACGAGATTGGAGAACTACCACTGGAACTGCAAGCTAAGTTACTCCGCGCAATACAGGAAAAAGAAATTGAGCGTGTAGGTGGGTCGCAGGTCATTAAGATCAACATTAGAATAATTGCTGCCACCAACCGGAATCTTTATCAAGATGTGCAGGCGGGCACCTTTAGAAGTGATCTTTTTTACCGGCTAAATGTTTTCCCGATCCAACTTCCTGCGCTTAGAGACCGCAGGGAGGACATTGAACAACTGGCCTGTCATTTTTTGCTAAGGGAAGCCAAAAAAACGGCAAAAAAACCAAAGCGACTTTCAAAAGCAGCGGTCAAAACACTGCAGGCTTATGACTGGCCCGGAAACATCAGAGAACTGGAACACGTTATAGAAAGAACCATATTGCTTACAAAGGGCGAGGTAATTAAAGAGATAGAATTGCCTGTTGCCGGAAAAAGAATGACCTACGGCGAAGCGTCTACAATTATAAAAACCATTGCTGAAAACGAGCGTGACCATATACTGGCGGTACTGAAACAATGCGATGGCAAAATTTCCGGACCAATGGGCGCGGCTAAAGTACTGGGTGTACCTGCAACCACATTAAATTCTAAACTTAAAAAGCTAAAGATCTCCCGGAAACACGTACAGGAAGATTAAGCCAGTTAAATTTTATACTACTTGTTATTTTGAATCGGATCGAAATCTACCCATCTCGATCAGCAAAACTAACACCATTTATTACTGAGCACTTACCTATATTACAGACTTGGCCTCCATAAAAGTGATCAGGTTGCTTATAATATGAGAATTTTGTAACGATTGAGCGTTGAAAAAGTTTGTTCATTACAACAGCCCTTTAATCATGTCTTTCACTTGTTCATTTCCTGGAAAGGCCGAAAATTTATTGATCAGCACACCTTTTGTATCATACAATAGATAAGAGGGAATATATTCAAGTTCAAAATGGTTCATGATGTATTCCCATTGAGGGTTTGTCAGATAATAGTGTTCATCTCCTATTCCTTTAATTTTTTCCTCCCATAACTTACGGGGAGAGGAGCCATTTGTTAAGTACACAAATGCAATATCCTGATTACTCAGCTCATTTTTTACACTTCTGAATTGTTGCATGGCATCCAGGCAAGGTGCACACCATGTTGCCCAAAGGTCGATAAAAACAACCTTGCCCTTATGTTTAGAAAGAATTGTTTCTATAATTTTATCATTCGATACCGTTGAGATGTCATTTACAACAGCAGGTGATTTGAACTTGTTTAATTCAATAACTTTTTGGTTTTTTCGAAATAGTATTTTTGCAATTTCTCCTTTTCCCCAATAATTTTCGATGTTCTTTTTTTGCTTTTCGCTGAGTGGTCTTACTTCTTCGTTTAGCTGTCTACCATAGGCATTAGCCGCTAAAATATCATAGTATGGTCCCTTGTCAAATCCAACCAAATCAGACAAAACAACTTTCACCCCGGCTAACCACGTGGGAATATCGCTGTCCCCGATTACAGGAATCCCCAATATTTCATTTTGAAGAATTCCTTTTTGAAACTCTGGTAACGCAAAACAAAGCAAATATTCTGGATCATTAAGGTTAAAATCTTTCAAAAACCGGTAGTAAGATCTGTCAATTTTATGAAAATCGGGCTTTTTATCTTTATCGGCATTTGTGTTCCTATAATTGAGCATCATCGCACCTTCATAATCAAATACATGTCCTACGTACATGAATAAATGAAAATCTTTAGACAGCATTACTTTAAATTCTTTTGAGAGTAGGGTATCATGATTTAAAATAGCTAATCTTTCAGATACAACAAATTTAGCATGATTTAGAAATTCATCCGGGCTTTTGTCATACAGTGGTTTAGGCAACCTGTTTGGCCTATGTTCAATAACTTTCCCAATGGCCTCCACGCCCAGGCTCATGTCATTTTTATTCATTGCAGGCCTAACGTCTATATTTTCAATATCGAAACTGGAATTATAAGCAATCTCAATATGTGTAACACCACCACTTATCAATTTAACATACAAGACCTTCTCTGGATTTAAACTTGTGTTTAAGCCAACCAGTGAAATATCTGTTTCAACATCAGTATCAATAGAGAACTCCCCAGATTCATCAACCCTGGTTTTATATTTAGCGCGCTCTCCGGAAATCGGATAGGAAACAGCAATATCTACAAAATTACTATCCTTGTTGCTATCATTCGACATTATTAAACGTCCGGTTATTTTGGCGGTGCCGGCTTTAATACCAGGTATATTTAATGACTGACCAACAGACTGTTCAATGAAGAACAAAAAACTGAACATGCAAAAAAGATTTATACGTACTATTTTATTCATACATTTTGATTTGAACCTAACAGGCTTTTCAGTATCTGCCGGAATTTAATTGTTTATAATGGTGAAATACTTTAATCTATACAGGTATAATTCGCTAGAATAGACATTAGGGTAGCGTTCAAAACGTTCTCTTTGCTCATCTAAAATTCGCCTATGTTACTCAATAGATAATTGATAAAATTTCCTTTGGATAATAGAGCGGGTAAAGGCATAGTGAAAAATTTAGATTACTTAAAAGTAGTTAAGTCAATCGGCATCCTTTGAATTATAGCCAAAACGTTACGATATCTATTCCCCTACCAGACCAATAACTGGCCCATATGATCCAAATAATAAACGTCCTATAATTTTAAAATAATTTAATTTGTGAATAAAATGCAAGTTGCCGGGAGGTTATAACCCTCCTAAAATTACTGTGCACTCCCAACTACCCATTTGGTCAATATACTGCTTCTTACATGCGTCTGGCATGCGTATATACCAACTTAACTCTTAACTCGAATCAACTTCGGGATTGAAAAGCTTAAAAGCCTTTCAACCCTTAAGATGACTCGTAGGTAACCTGAATGTGATTGCTTGATGGTATATACGCATGCCGGAGGCAGCCCGAAAACATGGATTACCACATTATCGTTATAACGGAATCGGTTAGAAGTTATCATCGAGACTAAAGATTGGATGCTGTTGTATCTTTTGGGATAGTAATTGAAGCTAATCCTGATCATTGTGCAGAATACTCGTAGCCAATACCAGTTGATGTAAATCTTCATAAAACCTAAACATATCCATATGTTCCTTGCTAGATAGACCAACCTTCCCGCTAATTGAAGCCAACTTCATCAACTTCCAAAGAAATTGTTGACTCTCATTTAAATCGTAATTACTAAAGAATGCTTTTAAGCCCTGGTGGGTATTATTCTACTTATCCTACAGTCCTTTTCGAAATAAAGCAAGCTCGATTTAGGATGACGCTAGGCATCAAGTAATTTCAGGACTGGTGTTGAGCTAAATTAGTATACGACATTTTTAAGTTTCACTCCATTTTAGATAACTATAGTTGCTTACCCTTACCTTTCTTTTGACAACTCCTCACGCAGTTCCTTGCAGCCTTCCATAAAACGTCAATACCGCAAAACTAAAACTTGTGCTCAGCATTTGCCGGGAATTTCTGTAATTTGCACCAAATTTTACATGAAGCATGAGCAATAAGATAAAAATTGGCATCAGCGTAGGCGACATTAACGGCATTGGCCTGGAGGTAATCCTCAAAGCATTGTCTGAAGAAAGCATTTATGAACACTTCACGCCAATTGTATACGGACATACTAAAATAGCTTCTTACCACAGAAAAGCATTGGGCATGGGTGATTTTACATTTAATGTAATCAATTCCGCAAGCCTGGCCAATCCTAAGAAAGCCAACATGATCAATTGCTGGGAAGAAGATGTAAAAATTGATTTGGGCGCGATAAATGAAACAGGTGGCAAATACGCACTGCTTTCGCTGGAAAAAGCAACAGCCGATTTAGTAAGCGGAGAAATTGATGCACTAGTTACCGCACCAATTAACAAGCACAATATACAATCTGACACCTTCAAATTTCCAGGACACACGGAATACCTGCAAGAAAAAAGTGGCAGTAATGATGTATTGATGTTTTTAATTAGCGAAAACCTCCGCATAGGTGTAGTTACCGCGCATATACCAGTAAAAGACATTGCAGCAAGCATCACTAAAGAAAAAATTGTTAACAAATTGATGCTCATTAACCAGAGCCTAAAAAAAGATTTTTGGATTGAAAAACCTAAAATTGCGGTATTGGGATTAAACCCTCATGCTGGTGACAATGGTCTTTTAGGAAAGGAAGAAGAAGAGATTATTATGCCCGCAATACAGCAAGCTTTTGACAAAGGCGTGATCTGCTTTGGCCCTTACTCTGCGGATGGTTTTTTTGGCAAAGGAAGTTACAAACAATTTGACGCTGTATTAGCGATGTACCACGACCAGGGATTGATTCCATTTAAGACGATGGCTTTTAATACCGGTGTTAACTACACCGCGGGTTTGAAATTTGTACGTACCTCTCCTGATCATGGAACAGGCTACGACATTGCCGGAAAAAACCTGGCTAGTCCTACCTCCTTTATAGAAGCCCTTTTTGCTGCTTTACACATCATAAAAAGCAGAAGGGAACAGGAAGAGCTGCTGCGCAACCAGTTGCGTGGCGGAGGAAAACTGGTAGAGACGGCATTTGATTTAAAAGATGACGCTAATTAATTGGAAGCTAACGCAGAATTATTTCAGCTTCTATTTGCATCGAATAAATATTATTCATACATTTGCGGGCTAAAATTTTGTTACAATTGAAACCGCTAAAACAATTTTCAATCCCCTTTACAGGCTTAAAAATTGGCAAACATCAATTCGAGTTTGACATTGATAACAGCTTTTTTGATGCTTTTGAGTACTCTTTGGTAAAAGAAGGAGTTTTAAAAGCAACGGTAGAGCTAGACAAACAAGAAACGATGTTGATTTTACAAATCCACATTATGGGTACAGTAAAATTAGATTGCGATAAATGTTTATCAGAATTTACTGCACCATTGGACATCAGCGAAAGGCAAATTGTAAAATTTACCGAAGATGGACTGGAAAGCGACGATCTGGAGATCATTATGCTGGACAGAAAAGAGAGCGAAGTGGACATATCGGAGATTTTATATGAGATGATCAATGTATCGGTCCCTTATGTTAAATTCTGCGAAGAAACCGGTGTAGAAGGATCAAAATGTGATACAGAAATGGTAGAACGGTTGGAAAACCTTTCTGGCGAAACACAACATAATAACGAAGAACAAATAACGGAGGACCCGCGTTGGGCAGCTCTAAAAAAATTAAAATAATACTAAAACAAATCAGCAATGGCACATCCAAAACGCAAGATCTCTAAAAGCAGAAGAGATAAAAGAAGAACCCACTATAAAGCTATAGCTCCTTCTTTAGCTACTTGTCAAACTACAGGTGCAATACACACACCTCACCATGCTTATAACGTTGATGGTAACCTTTACTACAACGGTAAACTGGTTATTGAAAACACTTCGATAGGTTAATTTTCTAAAAAATAGTTTGTGTTCAGGTCTGTTTAGGATTATCTTAGACAACTGAAAACAGGGCATTAATGTTTCATTACACAAACTGATTTTTTACTATGAAAATAGGTCTCGATATAATGGGCGGAGACTATGCTCCCAAAGCCAATGTTTTGGGAGCAATAGCTGCTCATCAATTGCTGTCTCCAAAGGAACATCTGGTCTTGATTGGAGACACACAGCAGATAAAACCTTTACTCTCCGAAAACGGGTTTAATCCCGATCACTTTGAATATGTTCATACCGAAGAAGTTATTGGTATGGGCGAACACGCCACTAAAGCTATTGTCCAAAAACCCAATTCCAGTATTGGTATTGGATTTTCCATGCTCAAAAAAGGAGAACTCGACTCTTTTGCCAGTGCAGGAAACTCTGGAGCAATGCTAGTTGGTGCGGTTTTTAGCGTAAAAACAGTTCCCGGAATTATACGCCCGTGCTTATGCTCTTTTGTTCCAAAATTGAGCGGTGGAACCGGACTGATGATGGATGTTGGTGCTAATGCCGACTGCAAACCCGATACCCTTGTTCAATTTGGTACTTTGGGTAGTTTGTACGCCAAAAATGTGATGCACATTGATGACCCTAAAGTAGGGTTAATCAATATCGGAGAAGAAGACGAAAAGGGCAATATGCTCAGTCTTGCCACTTTCCCATTGATGAAGGACAATGGAATCTTTAATTTTATTGGAAATATTGAAGGCAGGGATTTGTTTAACGACAAAGCTGATGTGATTGTTTGCGATGGCTTTACCGGAAATATTATGCTTAAACTGGCAGAATCTTTCTACGTGATGACCATCAGAAAAGGTTTTAAAGATGAGTTTTTTGATCGTTTTAACTATGAAAACTATGGTGGAAGCCCGGTTTTAGGTGTTAACGCACCAGTAGTAATTGGTCATGGTATCTCCAGTCCCACAGCAGTTAAAAACATGATCATGCAATCAAGGGAAATGATCACAACCGGCCTGGTAGAAAAAATACAAGCCGCTTTTAAATAAAATTTAGAATCAAATGAGCAAAGTTCACGCTGCAATAACCGCAGTTCAGGGTTACGTTCCAGATTATGTTTTAACCAACAAGGAATTAGAATCTATTGTTGATACTACAGATGAATGGATCACCTCCCGAACGGGGATAAAAGAGCGCAGAATATTAAAGGGAGAAGGTCTAGGCATATCTGACATGGCTGTTCATGCCGTAAACGGACTACTAAAGAAACGTGGCATCACCGCAGATGAGATTGAACTGATCATTTTTTGCACCACCACTCCTGATTTGCAATTTCCTGCTTCGGCAAACATTCTGGCCGATAAAATCGGTGCTGTAAACGCCTGGGGGTACGACCTTCAGGCCGCATGCTCTGGTTTTATTTTTGGCTTAACCACTGCATCTCAATTTATTGAATCTGGAAGACATAAAAAAGTACTGGTAGTAGGTGGCGATAAAATGTCGTCCATCATCAATTACCAGGACCGCAGTACCTGCATCATTTTTGGTGATGGTTGTGGTGCGGTATTACTGGAGCCAAATGAAGAAGGCAATGGAATTATTGATGCGGTACTCCGTACTGATGGCTCTGGAAGACAATACCTGCACCAAAAGGCGGGTGGCTCTGTAAAACCGGCCAGCATTGAAACGGTAACCAACAACGAACATGTGGTATACCAGGAAGGACAGGCCGTATTTAAATTTGCAGTAACCAATATGGCAAATGTGGCTGCTGAAATTATGGAACGCAATAACCTGACTGCCGATCAGGTCAACTGGTTGGTGCCACATCAGGCAAACAAACGAATCATTGATGCTACTGCTTCCAGAATGGGTGTAGGCGCAGATAAAGTGATGATCAATATAGAACGCTACGGCAATACAACCAATGGCACTATTCCTTTATGCTTATGGGAGTGGGAAAGTCAGCTTAAAAAAGGAGATACCCTTATTTTAGCTGCTTTTGGCGGTGGATTTACCTGGGGTTCTGTATACTTAAAATGGGCATATTAATTTTTTACAATAAAATAATCTTAACTTAGTTTGTTCTTAAGATAAACTATTCTTTTAAAACACTTTAAAAAATGGATATAAAGCAAATTCAGGAACTTATTAAATTTGTTTCTCGTTCAGGCGTAAATGAAGTAGCTATAGAGCAGGAAAACTTCAAAATAACGATTAAAACTAACCAGGCCCCTACTGTAGTAACTGCTACAATTCCTGCAGCACCTGCAGCAACGGTATTACCTGCAGCAGTTGCCCCGCAACCAGTTAGTGTAACAGAGACTAAACCAGCTGCTGAAGACACTTCAAAATACATTACGATAAAATCTCCTATGATCGGTACTTTTTACCGTTCTGCTAGTCCTGACAAACCATTTTTTGTAAATGTTGGTGACGAAATTAGCAATGGCAAAGTAATCTGTATTGTAGAAGCCATGAAATTATTCAATGAGATTGAAAGCGAAGTTTCCGGAAGGATTGTAAAAGTACTGGTTGAAAATTCTTCTCCGGTAGAGTACGATCAACCTTTATTTTTAGTAGAACCCATGTAATTTGCCCTGCGCAAAAGATCATCTTAACGAAGTATGTTTAAAAAAATATTAATTGCCAACAGGGGCGAGATTGCTTTGCGTATTATACGCACCTGTAAAGAAATGGGCATTAAAACAGTTGCCGTTTATTCTACTGCAGACAGAGAAAGCTTACATGTACGTTTTGCAGACGAAGCGGTTTGCATTGGTCCGCCGCCAAGTAAAGATTCTTACCTAAGCATCCCTAATATTATTTCTGCCGCTGAGTTAACCAATGCGGATGCAATACATCCGGGATATGGCTTTTTATCAGAAAATGCAAAGTTTTCTTCGGTATGCCGTGATTACGGAATTAAATTTATTGGTGCTACACCTGAGCAGATCAATGGCATGGGTGATAAAGCTTCTGCTAAAGAAACCATGAAACTTGCTGGTGTACCTACTATTCCAGGATCTGAAGGATTGTTGGAAAGTGTTAAAGAAGGTATAAAACTGGCTAACGAAGTTGGGTATCCGGTAATTTTAAAAGCTACTGCCGGTGGTGGTGGCCGCGGCATGCGTGTGGTATGGAAAGATGAAGAGTTTGAAAATGCATGGGATAGCGCCAGACAGGAATCGGGCGCCGCTTTTGGTAACGATGGTCTGTATCTGGAAAAATATATTGAAGATCCGCGTCATATTGAAATCCAGGTGATTGGTGACCAGTATGGCAAAGCTTGCCACTTGTCTGAACGCGATTGCTCTATTCAGCGCCGCCACCAGAAATTAGTGGAAGAAGCACCTTCTCCTTTTATGACACCAGAGCTGCGTGAAAAAATGGGCGAGGCTGCCATTAAAGGTGCCCTTGCTGTAGCGTATGAAGGTGCTGGAACGGTAGAGTTTTTGGTAGATAAACACCGCAACTTCTACTTCATGGAAATGAATACCAGGATCCAGGTAGAGCATCCGGTTACGGAAGAGGTAATCAATTACGACTTAATCAAAGAACAAATTAAGGTAGCTTCTGGCGTACCGATTTCAGGAAAGAATTATCATCCTGATATGCATGCCATTGAGTGCCGTATCAATGCTGAAGATCCATTCAATAACTTCAGACCTTGTCCGGGTAAAATTACCAATTTCCACTCTCCGGGCGGACATGGTGTAAGGGTAGATACACATGTATATGCGGGCTATCAAATCCCTTCAAATTACGATTCTATGATTGCCAAACTGATCTGCGTAGCGCAGACCCGTGAAGAGGCCATTAGCACTATGGAACGCGCTTTAAGCGAATTTGTGATTGAAGGTATTAAAACTACTATTCCTTTTCACTTAAAACTAATGAAAGATCCAAACTTTAGGGCTGGTAACTTTACCACTAAGTTTATGGAGACTTTTGTGTTTTCTGAATAGCAATAAAACTTTTTGTAATAAATAAAACGTAAATACCATTCTAATAAAATAGAATGGTATTTTTGTTTAACAAAAGAAATGCATGAGTGATAATAAAGCGCAGGATCTGATCGATTCTATAAAGAATAAGACTAAAAACCTTGAGGCAGAAATGTCTTTTTTTGACCACATTGACATCCTGAGAAAACACCTGATGAGGGCCCTGCTGGTAATTGTTGTTTTTACTTGTGCTGCATTCTACTACACTGACTTCATTTTTAATGAAATTATTATGGGGCCTAAAAACCCTGCATTCTGGACCTACAGGATGATGTGTAAACTGGTAGAAAGATTTCCATCAATAGGCTCCGATTTCTGCATCACCAAAATTGACGCTAAAATCATCAACACGGAAATGGCGGGACAGTTTACCTTACAGATGAACTCATGTGTAATGGTGGGGATTATTCTTGGCATTCCTTACTTACTTTTTGAGATCTGGCTTTTTATTAAACCAGCTTTGCATGAAAATGAACGCCGTTCTGCCAGTGGCTTCGTTACCTTTGCCTCTTTTCTGTTTTTCCTGGGCATCTTTTTCGGGTATTACATCATCTGCCCTTTATCCATCAACTTCCTGACTAATTTTACGGTAAGTCCGGATATACAGAATACCTTTACGATAGATTCATACCTTTCTTCTATCATGACGCTAACGCTGGGTTCAGGAATTATTTTCCAACTGCCTGTAATTATTTTCATCTTATCTAAGCTAGGCATCATGACCCCTGCTTTTATGCGTGCAAGCAGAAGGTATTCTACGGTAATTATTTTAATTGTGGCTGCTGTGGTTACACCAACGGCAGACCCTTACACCATGCTCATTGTAGCTTTACCACTATTTTTACTGTACGAATTGAGTATTTATATCTCAGCTAACATAGAACGTAAAAGAAATAAAGAATTAAATGGCAACACAAAAGCAAATTAACATCGCCATCGGTGCCGATCATGCCGGCTATGATTATAAGGAAATGCTTAAACAACACTTAGGCAATTTCGAAATCAAAGATTTTGGTGCCCATAGTACGGCATCTGTAGATTATCCGGATTTTGCCCATCCAGTGGCAGCGGCGGTAGAGCAAGGTGAATTTACCTATGGCATTTTAATTTGCGGCAGCGCCAATGGTGTGGCCATCACTGCCAATAAACACAAGGGGATCCGCGCAGCCATTTGCTGGGAAACTGAAATTGCAGGTTTGGTGAGACAACACAACGATGCCAATATCCTGTGTATTCCTGCTCGCTTTGTAACAGAAGCTACAGCCCGTGAAATGGTAGACCTTTTTTTAAATACCAATTTTGAAGGTGGAAGACATGCCACCAGAGTTGGAAAAATATCTTGCTAACCTTTAACTCCCCTCCCATGAATAAAAAGATTTTAAGCACTGCTGCTGCAATGATGCTATGCTGCGCTGCATTTGCACAGCAAAAAGCAATTACAAAATTTAGTCAGAGCATCACAAAAGAAAATGCCTATAAACACCTGTCTGTTTTGGCTTCTGATGAATATGAAGGTAGGGAAACTGGAACAAGGGGAGCCTGGATGGCCGCTGAATACATTAAAAATTATTTCAAGAGCATTGGGCTGAAAGGTCCGGTTAACGCCAAACCCGGGGTACCCGGAGATTATTTCCAATCGGTAGACCTGGCCAAATATGAGCTTGAACAATGTATTTTCACCGTTAATGGTGATTCAAAGGAACAGTTTAAAGACTTTGTGATCCAGCCCTCAAAAGTGGGTGTTAAGGGTTTTACGTTTAATGCCCCGGAAATTCTTTTTGCTGGCAGTAGCGCTGATAAACAGCGGCAAGATTTTACTGGTTTGGATGTGGCGGGTAAGGTAGTGATGCTGACTACAAGATATTATGATGTTAAGTACTTAACGGACCATAATGCGCTGGCCATTATCCTGGTAGATCCTGAATTGGACAACGCCTCTGCACAACAATTGGAAAGGTTTAAAGAACCAGCCAGATTGATGTTAAAGAATGAAGACAACGTGGAGCGGATGAACAAGCAAAAATTCATGAACAGCATCACCATCTCTTCTGCATTGGCTAAAGAAATTTTCAAAGCGGCAGGTGTAGACCCGGCTAACCCGCCTGCTGGTTTACTTAAAGTACCTGTTTCTGCTACGGCCATGAAAAAAGAAGTGAAAGTACGGGCAGAAAATGTACTGGGCTTTTTAGAAGGTTCAGATCCAAAGCTAAAAAAAGAAGTATTGGTGATTACAGGCCACTATGATCATATCGGAATCGGCACTACGGGTACGGATAAAATTAATAATGGTGCCGATGATGACGGTTCTGGGACTACAGGCGTGCTGATGCTTGCCGACGCGTTTATGAAAGCCAAAAAGGCTGGTTATGGCCCAAAAAGGAGTATCTTATTTATGACTGTTGTGGGCGAGGAAAAAGGTCTTTGGGGATCGGATTGGTATTCAGAACATCCGGTTTTTCCTTTGGAAAATACCATTACCGATCTTAACATCGATATGATTGGTCGTGGTGATGCTGCCCATGCTGCCGACAACAACTTTGTATACATCATTGGCTCTAACATGCTGAGCTCTGATTTGGACAGGATTGGCAAGAAGGCAAATCAGGATTATGTAGGCATTAAACTGGATGAAACTTATAACAACCGTACAGATCCTAACCGCTTTTATTACCGTTCAGACCATTACAATTTTGCCAAACACGGCATCCCGGTCATATTTTACTTTAATGGTGTACACCCTGATTACCACCAACCTGGTGATGAGGTGAGTAAAATTGATTTTCCAATGCTGGCAAAACGTGCTAAACTGGTGTATTTTACGGCCTGGGAACTTGCAAATGGGGCCAAACGTCCTGTTGTAGATAAGAATGACGATGGTACGCCTATAAAATAAGCTTATAATTATCGCTATCTTTGAAGATGACAAATACTGCAGAGGATTTTTTGGTAAAGGCTGATGAGAAAGCATTTGATCTGAAACACAGGGAAACCATCAACTATAACATTGGTAAATACAATGTTGCAGTAGAAAGGGGCCTTACAAAATTTGAAAATTTAGAAAACTCTAAAAAGAAAGCGCATACCATTAAATGGCGGGTGATGGAAAATCTGGATAAGTATCTACCAGAATTTGAAGCCAATTTTCAGCGCCGGGGCGGAAAAGTTATTTGGGCAAATGACGCCGAAGAAGCCCAGCGCGAAATCCTCAACATCATCAATAGAAATGGTGGAAAAAAGGTAATCAAATCCAAATCTATGACCACTGAAGAAATCCATGTAAATGAATTTCTTGAAAAGAATGGCATAGAATCTCTTGAAAGCGACTTGGGCGAATACATCGTACAGCTGCTGGGTGAGGCTCCTTATCATATTGTTACACCGGCGATGCACCTGAGTAAGCAGGACATTGCCAAACTTTTTCATGAACGCTTTGGTACTGCAATTGATGCCAGCCCTGAAGTACTGGTGCAAAAAGCAAGGGAATTGCTTCGGGAGAAATATTTAAGCGCAGACATTGGTATTACTGGTGGCAACTTTTTAATTGCCGACACCGGAAGCATTGCCTTGACAGAAAATGAAGGTAATGCCCGGTTATGTACTACCTTTCCGAAAATTCACATTGCCATTGTTGGCATTGAAAAGGTAATCCCTTCAATGGCTGATCTTGACCTCTTCTGGCCTTTGCTGGCCAGTCATGGTACCGGACAAAACTTAACGGTATACAATTCTATTTTAAGCGGCCCAAGACAGGCGGGTGAGACTGACGGGCCTGAAGAGATGTACGTGATTTTACTGGATAATGGACGCACCAATTTGCTGGCGCAGAAAGAACAGCGCCAGGGATTGTACTGCATCCGCTGTGGCGCATGTTTAAATGCCTGTCCGGTTTATAAAAACATAGGCGGACATACCTACAATACTACCTACAGCGGCCCTATTGGTTCTATCATTACACCACATTTAAAGGGCATGCAGGAGTTTAAACACCTGAGTTATGCTTCTAGTTTATGCGGCAAATGTTCTGAAGTCTGTCCTGTAAAAATCGACATTCACAAAATGTTGCTGCTTAACAGGCGCGATGCTGTACAGCAAGAAGAGAACAGCAAAGCGGAGAACATAGGCTGGAAACTCTGGAAATATGGAATGCTGAAACGTTCCAGAATGGACGGATTTGGTGGAAAAGTGAAGAATTTCTTTTTAAAATTCCTGTTCAGCAAGGTCTGGGGCAAGCACCGGGCAATGCCCAAAGTTGCACCTAAATCTTTTTCCAAACTTTGGGAAGAGGGTAAAAAGCCCGAATAATAAAAAAGCGCTGCAAGCCCTCCCAATTCATTGGCACGATAATAGCCTAGCTATTTGAAATTCTACGCCCCTGTTATGAGATCTTGCTTCCTAATATTATCAGTGCTCCTTAGCACCGTTTTTAGTTGTACCTTTAAATCAGACCATCCGCAGGCTGATCTAATTGATGGCGCTGTTACAGGCTTAAATAGTGCTAAAATTAGTGCATTTGCAACTTACATGAATACCAACATCAGCACATTTAATAAGCAATATAGCCTTGTTTATATGTTAGGTGATAATTCTTTATACGTAGAAAAGTTTACAGATACCAAAAATAATAAGGTTTACTATGAACATGTAAACAACGGTTCTGCAAGCAGTATGTTAAACAAATATTATTTTCAGAATGATAGTTTGGTACTGGTAGAAATCAGCAACAGGCAAAACACCTCTAACAGCGGTACAACTAACACAGACAACAATGAAGAAGGTAATCTATTTAGAGACACCAGGATCTTCTTAAGGAACAATACACTTTTTAAAAAGGAGAGCAGAACAGCTTCTTCTGCGGTTGCCCTCAGCGCACTCCCCTACTTAGCCGTAAATTCTGATAAACAGGCAGAAGAAGAACATTACTTTGAAAAAATAAAGATCCTTGATGATGCCATCTTCCAAAAAAATAAATTTGAGATGGTTTTTGATAACATTACCACCTATCCGGATTCACGATTTCTAACCTTAAAAAGCAAAATTCAAAACAGCTATACCGCCAGCATATTGATCAATCAAACTAATGGGTTTATAGATAGCTTGCTACACTATCCATCTGTTTTTAAAGATGAAAGGCTAAATTTTAAATGGAAAGTAAAGGATAACGAGGCGGTTTATGTTCCCGAAACTTCGAATACCAGTACTTCTGCAAGCGGGTTAAAAAGGTAGATTTTGCCATTGTCAAGGCAGGTACACCGGTATCTTTTCCTTAACCGGGCGCCTTTCTTAAACCTGCGACCATCTTTAATGCTAAAAACAGCGTGCTCAGCCAATTCTTCCAGGCGGGAATGACCGCTTTTATCATCATATCTTTTTAAGGTCCTGGCCAGCTTTAAATCTGTACAACTGGAAGCAGAAGGATTGCCGAGGTAGGTAACAATAGCTTGCTGTACATCGGCCGGAAAAACCTGCTGTTCTAAAAAAGGATTCATCATCCTTTTAAAATTAACCTTCCATTCTGTACCATGAGGTTTAACCTTATTTTTATAATCGTTCCAGGTTAACAGATGGGCGAACTCATGCACTGTAGTTACTAGAAAAGCATAGGGGTTGAGGTTATTGTTTACAGAAATTTTGTGCCCTTCGCCCTTGTAAGGATGACGGTAATCACCAAGTTTTGTAGCCCTGTTTTTCGATATCTTAAACTCGCACTGAAAGTAATCTATCCATTTTGCAATTACCGGAGCTGCCGTTGCGGGCATGTATTGTGCTAAAATATTAACTTTCTCCACAGATACTAAGTTAGCGAATTTACTTTAAAAGCTGAAATGCGATTAAACTGGCCACATAAGCTAAAACTGTCATGTATGCGAGCTGGATCATCGGCCACTTCCAGGTTTTAGTTTCCCTGTACACTACCGCCACAGTGCTCATACACTGCATCGCAAACGCATAAAATAACATGAGCGAAAGGCCGGTTGCAAAAGTAAATACGGGCAGTCCGGTATCCGGATTAACAGCCGCACGCATTTTATCCCTTATGGTGCTGCTTTCCTCGTCTCCTCCATCCACACTATAAATGGTAGCCATTGTGCCTACAAAAGCCTCGCGGGCAGCAAAAGAGGTAACTAACGCAATGCCAATTTTCCAGTCAAAACCAAGGGGCTTAATTACGGGTTCAATAACATGTCCCAACACACCGGCATACGAGTTCTCAAGCTTTTCTGCAGCCTTATCTCGCTCCAGCGTACTGATTGCCGTACTGTCGCGGCCAGCTTCAATAGCCTGATATTTCTGCTCTATTTTTTCAAAACGCGCCGGAGGTCCATAAGAAGCCAATACCCACAGCACAATAGAAATGGCAACAATTACCTTTCCGGCCTCAAAAACAAAAGTCTTTGATTTCTCGTACATGGTAAACAGCACATTACTCCAGCGTGGCATCCGGTATACCGGAAGTTCCATAATAAAGTAAGATTTCTCTTTGGCCTTAATGATAAATTTCATGACTAACGCCACCAATACCGCTGCTACAACACTAATGAGGTACATGCCCATTAAAGTGAGCCCCTGTAAATTGATAAAGCCGAGAACAGTTTTTTCGGGGATAATTAAAGAGATCAGCAAGGTATATACCGGCAAACGGGCAGAACAGCTCACCAGTGGTACCACCATAATGGTAATGATACGGTCTTTCCAGCTTTCAATTGTCCGCGCACTCATGATGGATGGAACAGCGCAGGCTAGACTCCCAATCATGGGCACCACAGATTTACCACTTAAACCAAACTTACGCATGATTTTATCCATCATAAAGGTTACCCTTGCCATATAGCCGGTATCTTCAAGAATAGAGATAAAAGCAAACAAGATGGCAATTTGGGGAATAAAGATGACCACCCCCCCCAGTCCGGCCACAATCCCGTCCAGCAATAAATTGGTCAGTAAGCCCTCGGGAAGATACTGGTGCCCGGTATCAGTTAGCCAGGCAAATCCCGATTCTATAAGTTCCATTGGGTAAGACGACCAGGAAAAAATAGAGTTAAAGATGAAAAACAGAATCGCCAGAAAAATTAAAAATCCAGCATATTTATTGGTCAGTACCCTATCCAGTTTATCGCTAAAAGCGAACTTCTTTACCGCTCCGGTATCTACAATTACCCCGCTAAGTACGGTGCTTAGGTACCTGTATCTTGCAATGGTTTCTGCACCCTGCAATTTAGAAGACTCAAAATGGTGTTCAATTTTAATCGCTTCAAGGTCCTGATGAACCGAAGCTAAAGGTAGATTAAGATGCTCATGCTGGTGTAAAAGTTGCAGGGCATAGTAATCATTTTCTGTACCCAACTTCAGTTTTGCAGTAGCAATTGCCTCTGGTGCCAATACCGTTACGTCAGTTCCGGT
The DNA here is from genome assembly GCF_020991475.1 of Pedobacter sp. MC2016-14. Classification (NCBI taxonomy): domain Bacteria; kingdom Pseudomonadati; phylum Bacteroidota; class Sphingobacteriia; order Sphingobacteriales; family Sphingobacteriaceae; genus Pedobacter; species Pedobacter sp. MC2016-14. The sequence continues at coordinate 1,538,835 of NZ_JAJMPA010000001.1, read as the reverse complement.
TACCTGTGTAGCCAGCGTTGTTGCATTGTTTATAGCCGATCTTAAGCCTTCAAGCCCTTCATTGCTTCTGGCAGAAATGGCTACAATCTGTATACCCAAACGGCTGGAAAGCAAATCTACATTAATGTCAATGCCCTCCTTCTTAGCCATGTCTGTCATGTTTAGGGCAAGGATAACTGGCAAGCCCAGATCTGCCACCTGCGAATACAAGAGCAGGTTTCTCCTTAAGTTCGTGGCATCGGCAACAAGTACAATCAGGTCAGGATATGCCGGATTTTTAGCATCGGCCAGCACCTGAAAAACAATGCTTTCGTCTTTACTTTTAGGATATAAACTGTAGGTACCAGGAAGGTCAATAATTTCAGCCTGTTTTCCCGAAGCCAGTTTACAATAACCTACCTTTTTATCAACAGTAATACCAGGAAAGTTCCCAATCTTTTGATTTAAACCGGTAAGTAAATTAAAAAGTGTCGATTTACCTGTGTTGGGGTTACCAACTAATGCAATTTTAAGATCAGCCGCCAAATTTATTGTATTATAATAACAGAAGCCTCTTGTTTCCTTAAACAGAGCTGGTAACCAGCTACACGAATGGTTATTGGACAACCCAGGGGCGCAAAACGTTCCACTTCTACTACCTCGCCGGGCAGGCAACCCATTTCCATTAATTTAACAGACATTTCCAGATCTGTAAATGATACGATGGTGCCTTGTTCTCCCGGATTTAACTGTGAAAGTTTCATGTTGTGAATTAGAGTGCTAAACTACCCATTATCTATAATAAATCCAAATAATAGGAGCTCTACCACTAAACCCGCGATACCAGATTAGAATGCACCGTCATGCTTACTTTAGGGCAGTCACAACCTTTTCTAAAAATACCACAGCCGCTTAAGCCGCCCAGTACCACAATCGCCAGAAGTAAATTAAATTTTGTTTTCATGAAAATCAAACTTGTGGAGTAACATATAACTAAAAATACCCATCATTACGCCAAACATGTCACAGGCAAAATCCCACCATTCGGCACCACGGTAATCAAAAAATGCAAGTTGCATCAGTTCAATACCACCGCCCAAACCTGCTGTAATCAGGATAATTTTAAAGATCGTTAATTTTCTGAAACTATAATTGTGCTTACTGCGGATCCTGCCAAAAAACAGGAGGATAGTGAGCACAAAAAAGAAGCCCAGGTGTACCATTTTATCAAATCCAGCAAAAAAAAAGCCGGCAGACCCATCGGATGCCGGCATTTTTATACTGCAAAGTATAAGGATAAACACAGTCCAGGCAATAGCCCAGCCCTGAGACTTAAGAGATGCAGTGAGGCGGCTCAAAATTAAGCGCCTACTAAAGCTTTATATGCATCTGCCGAAAGCAAGCCATCCAGGTCAGCTGCATCAGCCAATGTTACCTTTACCATCCATCCTTTTCCATAAGGATCAGAGTTCACAAGTTCAGGATTATCCTGCAATTCAGCATTAATTTCTAAGACAGTAGAAGTAACCGGCATAAACAAATCAGAAACCGTTTTAACAGCCTCTACCGTTCCAAATACTTCGTCTTTGGCAACTTCTTCACCAACAGTATTGATGTCTATATAAACAATATCACCAAGCTCGCGTTGCGCAAATTCAGTAATACCAATATAAACTTCTTCACCTGCTACTTTAACCCACTCGTGGTCTTTTGTGTATTTTAATTCTACTGGAAAATTCATCGTTTTTTTATTTGATTGCCAAATGTAAATAATATCGTGCTTTATACCAATCCTAATTCAACGTAATCCGCAAACTAAATCCAAAATTACTAAATGAAGTATTGAAAGACTGCGAGGTATATGGCTTGGTAATGTTTGAATCGTAAAATAGTTTGATATTGAAACGCTGATTTAGGATATAATCTACACTTGGCCTCAAAGTAATATTTTTAGCCCCCGAAGAAACCTCTGCATCTTCCACATCGGCACGGTAAATCACCGTTTTATTGTCCCTTACCGCAACATCAAGCTTAAAGTCCATGTTGTTGTCCATTCTTACCTGCTTAAATAAGCCAAAAGGGAAACGGAACTTGGTGGTACGATAGCCGAAACCAAATACCATATTGTTTTCTGTTAACTGCGCCAGCTGACTGTTTGACAAACTTAAGCCCAGTAACCTGGTTTTGCCAATTTCAAAATTGGCGGTCAGGTTATTTTTAAGCCTGGTATCTATACCAATCAGTGGCGAAAACTGTTCTGCAATGGTAACCTGAGAATACTGATAAGCAGGCATAAAATCATTATTTACATCTCTGCTGGCGGCAAAACCATCAGTTTCCTGATACCTGATGAGTGAGTTGAAACTGTTGATGCTGTATACCGAACGGTAAGAATGGCGCAGATCTATAGATTTAAAGGTTTCCTGCACAAAAGCCATTCTGGATAGGCCACTGTAATTGATCCGCCAGTTGGGCAAAGGAATTTTAGGCATGGAATTTAAGCTGCTTTTTGAAGCATCCTTACCAGAATAGGCCGCAAGGAAGGCCGCTACCACCACATCCTGAGAGGTTTTATTATAGCCATCAGCAAATCCTCCTGTTACACCAGAAGAATTTGGATTTAAACCGCCTAAACGTCTTGATATCACCTGCCTGTTGTCCATAAACTGATTAAAAAGCTGAGATACTGTACTACCGTTCTTGTCTGAAAAAGCAGTCCCAATACTGATAAATGAAATGCTATAATCACCAGTGGTATATGGACTAAAATTGGTAAAACCACCTGTACTGGCATCGTACCTAAAATTGGTAGAATAGTTTAAAGTCCGGTTTTTATTGGCTGTCAAGGTTATCCTCAAATCTTTTAAAGGTTCAACAGTACCTGTTAAACTCAAATCTTCACGCAGGGTATTGATATACAACTGCGATTGCAATGTATCTGTAGTGAGCCAGTTGCTGCTCAATGCCATCTCTCTAATGTCGCGCTGACTTCCAAACACAAAACCAAGCCCTGGTGCACCAGTGATGTCATCTATCCCAAAGTAGGTTGTTTTCGGCAAATAGCCCGGTAAAAATGTACCTTTTGTTTGGGTAAAGGCAGCGTTTATGTTTTTAACACTGGTTAATAATCCAACAAAGAAAGCCGATCCACCACCACCCTCTTCTCCACTGGCATTAGCCCTTTTCACAAATCCAAACTTGTTGTACAACCCGGCCATATTTAAAGTTGGGTTAACCTGTATGGTCCTCGCATTTTGAATGGTGTTGCCTAAATTGATGTTAGGATCACGCAAGGTAGAAAGCGGCTCTGTCTGCCAGTTAAAATTTGTACCGTAACGCGTAGCCACACTTACCCAGTCCAGACCCGGAATTTTATTAACCGGCAAGGTATAGGTAATGTTCATGTTGTGGTTATAATCTGTAGTACGGCCCAAACGTTTCAGGTTTTGCCAAACCGTATCTCTTTTCATCCCTTCAATCCTACCATCCGGCTCGTCAATGATGGAATAGTTTGTGGCATCAAAATCCAATGTAAGTGATTTGCTCAGGTTCCATGAAATGCCATATACCCGGGTAATGAGGAAGTTTTTATTAAAGGTCGTATTTACAGGAATGTAGTTGCCCGGATCATTGTTTCTCAGGCTGTTTTCAGAATAGTAACGGTCTACATCTATCCTGAAATTGATAGCACTTGGTAGCAAGCTAAAATTGATGTCTTTCAGTAGCGCAAGCAAGTTAGATTTAATCAGCTTGTCAAAAGGCTGATAACTTCTTTGCAGGTTACTATAATTATAGGCCAAAGAGGCGCGGTACGTTTGCTGTAGTGTATTCTCATTGATGAAATCGCGGTGAGAGAATTTTGTATAGGCGTAACTGGCACTTAAATTCTCAACATCCCATAACTTTACCTTCTGTTCCGGATCTGTACGCTCTTTATGCACATTGGTAAAGTTAATGCTATTGCGTGTGGTATAATCCTGGGCATAGTTCAGGATGGCCTTTTTCTCTTCTTTAGTGGCTTCATCCAATGCCCTTTTCAATTCAATATCCGGCATCATTGGATTGTATTGAGGTGTACTAATCTGGCTTGAATAACTCACAAACATCGGTATTTTAATCCCGCTTTTTTTAGGGAAAAACTTACCAAGTTCCATGCTAGATGAGATATCAAAAAGCTGGTTGTCTGAACGGTTTCTTTCACTAACCCTGGTATCCAGCGAACCAAAACCAATGGTAGATTTACTTCCCGAAATGTTCACATCAGCAAAGTCAGCCAATTTAGCGCTTACCCTTGCCGTAGCCGCCCAGCCGCCGCGTTCATCAAATTCCGTTAGCCTGAGTTCGTTGAACCAAATGATGGCACTTTTATCAAAACCATCATCTGCCGCAGGATTACTGGTATTGCGGTATGGGTTCTTAACCCCCAGCATATAAACCCGCACCTTACTCATATCCGGTTGCCCTTTAATGGTAATGGTCCTGTCGCCATCAGCATACACAAAAGGAATGTTAATTGGCCAGGCAGCACCGGTGGATGTAGTAGCCTTATTACGTGCAATTTTTGCATTCTGAAAAAGTTCCAGCTCAATATCCATTTTATTGGCATCAGGCCAAATGGCATAAGGATTACTGGTATTGGGTTGCGTAACCATCAATGGCTGCGAATATTCATAATAATTGTCCTGGTTGTCTGTACCAATCCTTAAAAAGGCCTGCAGGTCCCGGTCATTCAATACCGTATTGCCAAGCGCTTCTGCGTGGATAAACATTTCCAAACGTTTATAAGACCTGAAATCGTTAAAGGCAGTCTTAAAAGCGGCTCTTCCATATCCATCCCTAAGGTTCCTTACGGTTACAGAAAGGGACTGCTCATTTTGACGGGTATCTCCCCTGTAATTGCTAAAATCACGCTCTCTTAAAATACCTGGAGGCAATACATAAGGGATGGGGGTACGTTTTCCATTTTCTTCAATGTTTACAGTAGCCACCTCGATAATGGAATTGTCTGATGCCGCAGGTTGAAGTGCGGGATCTACAATCACCTGCGCAGGATCATTTGTGGTATTGTATTGTCTCCACTCTCCCCTTACCAACTGAATTTTTGCAAACCTCAGTATGGTAGTATCGGCATAATTGGTTAAAAACATCCTTAAATATCGGATGGATTTAAAATCCTGGATATTTCCAACTTTATTCCTGTTATTATCTGCAAGGGGGATACGGATTTGGTACCAGGTTACCGGTTGGGTAGCACCATTGGCCAGTTTCACTTGAGATACAATTTTATCTGTTACGTAATTTTTACCCACTTCCAAATCTGCCGGACGCATAGAAACCTTGTACTGAAAGTACTCATCGCTTTGCGTCATGTTGTTATCACGGTTCACATCCTCACCATCAGGCAATGAAGTAGAGGCCGAGTTTTCTACACCAAAATCTTCCTGAGATTGCTGAGGCGTCCTGGAGTTTCCTTCCGTACCGTTGTAGTTTTGGTACCTTCTTAAAATTCCGGCCCGCATTTGGTCTAAAGCCGTACCTCTAAAATAACTGTAGTCATCAGATGAAGGATCATTGTCAAATTCTGCTGCCGCATCAGGATTTAGCTGCGCCTTAATCTGGTTAAGGATAATAGCAAACTTAGCCCTTTCCTGTGCGCTTGATAAACCATCTAAACCAACGTCCTGAACTCGTCTTGCATCCGGGCTGTTGTCAAAAGCCTGAACTACCGGCTGCAGTTTAGGTACCCGCCCCCAGTTGGTTTCGTCGTATTTGGTTGGATCTCCATCTGTGGGCAATCCATTTTCCAAAGATTTACGACCGTCTTTCAAAATGTCTTCAGAGATATTACCTAAGTTAAAATACAAATCTCCACCAGCAGAGTTTGGTTTGTAAATATTAGGGTCCATTACCCAAAGCTCAATAAACTCAATGTTCAGCGCTTCAAAATCATTAGTTTCTATTCTTCTGAACAAACCACCCCAACGGTTGCGTGGCAAGGTCAGTTTACCATCAGGCGTAAATCCAGTGGTTGTATAATTATAAGGACCACGGATGTTTGGATAAAAAGCCACATCTAAAGTTGGCAGTGTAATCGCTTGTCCGGTTGCCGTTTCTTTAAAAGGAAATACTTCTTGCTCAATAATCTCCCTTACATAGTGGTTAGACAGTTGCGCACGGTCGTTTTTTAGGTAATCTGGTATGTTACTTCCTGTTCTGTTGTAAAATGAAGGGTCAATATTGTAAAATGCAATTTTCGCCCTGTTGTAGCCATAGGCAAGATCATTAATCAGGCTAGATTCGGTAAACATTTGCGGTGTTCCCGAAAGCTGCCATGAAATTGCGCTTTTTAAGTCAATTACAGAGCGTGACGCTTCAAAATCGTCCAGGTAACTTGTGCCCCCTTTACTACCATCTGCGTTTAGCGCACTTGGGTGTCCCGGCACCAATTGTGCATACTCTCCGGAAAACGTAATACTTGAAGGTACTTTAGTAGAAATAAAGGGTAGTTTATCTACCATTTTTGTTAAAAATCTGGAAGAGGAGCTGTAGTTTAAATCCAAACCAAACATGGTATTTGAAATCGGTTCTTCACCAATATTTACCTTAGCCGTTAGTGGCTTCTCCGTCAGGTTCATATAGGTGGCACCAATATTCAGCTTGTTGTTTACCCGGTAGTCAAAGCGTGTACCAAATAAAGACCGTTGCTGGAGACCAAAAAGCTCATTGTTTTCTGTAGTAATCCTTATCGGCTGACCAGAAGTAAGCAAGCCGGTATTTAAAATTTTTACCCTGCCGCCCTGATAATCTACGGTATAGTCTGTCCCTTCAGATAGCGGTATGGTTCCCGCAAAAACCTTTACAGAACCTTCCGGAACGTTAATGGAATTAAGGCTAAACTCTGAGGCAACTTCAGACTGATAGGATCCCTTAATCACGTACCTGTTTTGATTGGTAAACAATTGCTGTGCAATTACCTTGGTAGAGTCATATAGTGCCGTAAAGGTGTACTTATCAATCAGGTTTTGCTGATTGGTAAACTTGGCTGCCAAATCCCTACCAAAAGGCTCCACCACCGGAAATATAATTCTTCCGTTCAGCGGGTCTATGGTAATGTAGCTATTGCGTATGTTAGAAGCAAAGGCAGAGAGACTGGCGTTTGAATTTGTTGAGGTAGAATTTAAGGCCGATGCTACAGCAGCAGCCGAGCTGCCACTGCTGCCAAATGGATTATTCTCTACCTCAAAGTCAAAAACACCATCTGGTTTACGCTCCTTCTGCTGATTTAACCGATCTACGCTGGTGAGGTCTATCCAGAGTTTATTTTTAACACTGTCCATTCCCTCCGTTAACACAGGGCGTTCAATGCCGCTTTCATTATCTATGCGAAAGATATCTAGCTTAAAGTTCTGCTGACTGATCTGATAACCACCAATAGAATAGATATTTTTCATCATCAAATCCCAGGTTGGCAGGTTTACCTTGGTCGTTTCATTTTTCAGCAATTTCGCAAACAACACTTTTGGTGCCGCCTGGTCAAAAGACTGATCAGTAGAAAACTCACCCACCTGGTATTCCACCCCATTAAATGTATAGCGATAAGCCACAGCCAATACCTCATCAGCATTCAAAGCATTGTTTAATGAAAGATACCCCAGTTTGGCATGAAAGGTATATTCCTTATCTGCCAGCTTGCGTGCATAGGTTAGCTTGGCAAAATTGTCTGTTCCACCATAAGGCTGAAAATAGGCAATAACCGAATTGGAATTGGTAGATCTCGCATCGGCAGGAATCTGTGTCAATAAGTTATTAGAGGCCCGGGGCGATAAAGGCGAGGTAAATCCCGAAGGTAGTGCAGAATATCCGGCACCTCCCGTTATCTGAGTGGTATTGTAAGGCGTATTTTCACCCAGGTCAATAAAGCCCAAAACGTCTCTGGAATCAGTGGTATTACCTGTTTTATTGGTAATCCAAACCTCTATTTTGGTTACAATTACGCCAGTGGTTACCGTCGGCGGATTACTTAAGGCTTTGTTGTAGTTATTGCGGAAATACTGGGCTAAAAAGTAATGCTTATTGGCCTCGTAATTATCTCCACTCAGGCGAAATTCATTTTGTTGCGCACCGTTGTTAATTTTGATTTCCCTTGATTGCGACTTTTGTTGCGAGAACACACTGGTCACGTTCAGTTTCCCAAACTGCAATTGGGTTTTAATCCCAAAAAGGGCCTGTGTACCAGTAATCAATGCTGTATTTAAAGGCAAACTTACATTACCAGCCTCAATTTTTTTAATGATATCATCCGCGCCACCTGTATAGTCCAGTTTAATCTGGTTCTCAAAATCAAACTGCGCCTCGGTATTGTAATTCATGTTGATTTTCAACTTGGTACCAATGTTACCGACTACATCCATCTGAATGCGCTGATTAAAATCAAAATTACTTTGCACTCGCTGGTTTTCGTTAAATAGCGGGTTTTCATTTTTATTGATGCGCCCTAAGAAGGTGAGTTCGGCTTCTCCCCTTGGCTGAATATCTATGGTGGTACCCCCAAAAATCCTTTCAAATGCCCTGCTGTTGATTTGCAAACTCGGAATGACCCCGGTTTTCCTTACATCGTCAATTTCAGAATTGGAAAGCATCCTCCAGTTGTCGCGCTTAATTTCGCTATTCAGCAAACGCTGATATTCTTCAACAGTAAGGTATTGGGGCTGGGTATAAAAGCGGTCGCCAATACGCTCCCTAATGCTGTACCTTTTATTTACGGCATCGTATTCTACAATGCGGTGCATATTATCTGGCAGCGGGGCAAAAGGATTGGTATATGGCCGGATGCCAAGCAGCTGTTTTTCCCTTAAACTAAAAGAATTTTTTGCCGTATCCGTTACCGATCGCGGATTTCTGACCTGCGAAAAAGCCCCTAAACCGCAAAATAAACATAAGAGAAAAATAAATAGCGTAAATGTGTTTCTCAAAGGCTATGGCATTAATAGAGGTTTTTTCAATTATAAGTTCTTTAAAGCTATCTTAATCATCTGCTCTACAGTTAAGTCTGGGCCATTGATTTTGATGGCAGAATCTATTGCCTTTTCTGCAGGTAACTTAGCAAACCCAAGCATCACTAAAGCAGATAGAGCCTCTTCCCTAACGGTATGATTTAAAGGTACCGAGATCAATGAACCGGTACCTTCCTTTTTTAATTTATCTTGTAATTCCAGCACCAATCGCTGTGCAGATTTTGCACCTATGCCTTTGATGCGCTGTATCAGCGTTAAATCTGCCTGTACAATGGCTGTCTGAATCTCTGCCGGCGTAATAGAGCTCAACATCATTCTGCCAGTGTTAGGGCCTATTCCAGAAACTGAAATCAGGTGTAAAAATAACCTGCGCTCACCTTCATCCATAAATCCATACAAAGTGTGCGCATCTTCCTTAACGTGCAGCCAGGTATATACCTTGCAGCGTTCCGCATCACCCAAAAGCGAATAGGTATTCAAAGAAATATTGATGTGATAACCCACACCTCCGGCTTCTACCACAATGTATGCAGGGCATTTAAAAGTTAACTTACCATCAATATAGGCGTACATAGGTTATTTCTTAACTGTTCTTTTCAATATGCCGGTCTTTTTCTCTCCGGCCTCTTTTTCCTTTACCTGTACATCCAGTACCGCAATGGTAACCATGTTCACAATTTCACGTACAGAACTCCCTAACTGAACAATATGAACAGGCTTTTTCATTCCTAAAAGTATTGGACCAACCGCTTCCGCACCGCCAAGCTCCTGTAAAAGTTTATAAGCAATGTTTCCAGACTCCAAATTAGGGAATACAAGCGTATTTGCCGGTGCATCTGCTAATCTACTAAAAGGAAAGTTATCTTTCAAGAGTTCATTGTTGATGGCAAAGTTACCCTGCATCTCTCCATCCACTAAAACATGCGGATGTTGCTCATGCAAAATCTTTACGGCCTGTCTCGTTTTATCAGGTATAAACCCATCGTTAGAACCAAAGTTAGAATACGAAAGTACCGCAATCCTTGGGTTAATGTTAAACTTGCGCACAGAACTATCCATTAACAAAGTTAAATCTACCAGTTCATCAACAGTAGGATCTACATTAACCGTGGTATCCCCAAAAAAGACAGGACCTTTTTTGGTCATCATCATGTACATTCCCGCAACACGGTTTATTCCTGCTTCCGTACCAATTACCTGTAAAGCAGGCTTTACAATGGCGGCATAGTTTTTAGTCAAACCAGAAATCATGGCATCTGCTTCGCCAAACTCTACCATAGAAGCACCAAAGTAGTTCCTGTCGCGCATCAACTTAGAAGCTTCGTATAAAGTCACTCCTTTTCTCTGGCGTTTCTGGAATAAGGATTCGGCATATTTATTTAAACGTGCAGGTTCCAACAGTGGATCAATAATTTCTACACCTTCCAGTTCCAGTGCATTTTCTTCAATGATGGCTTGTATGGCTTCCTTATTGCCCAATAGAATTGGAATGGCAATGTTATCGTCCTTAACAATCTGCGCAGCTTTTAAAATTTTATAATTATCAGCCTCAGCAAAAACAACCCGTTTAGGATCAGATTTGGCTTTGCTGGCAATGTTCCTCATAATCTTATCATCTGCACCCAGTCTCACCTGCAATTCTTCCTGGTATGCATTCCAATCGGTAATTTGCTTGCGCGCCACACCAGATTCCATTGCTGCCTTAGCCACAGCTGTACTTACAGTGGTAATTAAGCGCGAGTCAATAGGTTTAGGGATGATATAGTTTTTACCAAATTTAAGGTTTTTGGCATTGTAAGCCAGGTTTACAATTTCTGGTACCGGCAGTTTAGTGAGTTCTGCAATGGCCTTAACCGCGGCAATTTTCATTTCCTCATTAATAGAAGTTGCCCTCACATCAAGTGCACCCCTAAAAATATAAGGGAAACCCAATACATTATTTACCTGGTTAGGGAAATCAGAGCGGCCAGTAGCCATAATGATGTCTTTACGGCAGTTGATGGCCACATCATAAGCAATCTCCGGATTAGGATTAGCCAAAGCAAAAACAATTGGGTTTTTAGCCATGCTCTGCACCATTTCGGCAGATACAATATTCGCTGCAGAAAGACCCAGAAAAACATCAGCACCTTTCATGGCCTGGGCCGTTGTGGTGATGTCTTTTCTTGTCGTAGCAAAATCCATGCGTATCGGATCAAGGTCGGTACGGTCGGTATTTACAATACCATCCTTATCAAACACCAGCATGTTCTCCTTTTTAACGCCTAATTTTAAATATAATTTGATGCAGGAAACCGCAGCAGCACCTGCTCCGCTCACTACCAGTTTTATTTTATCCAGTTTTTTGCCCTGTAGCTCACAAGCATTAATCAAAGCAGCACTGGTGATGATGGCCGTACCGTGCTGGTCATCGTGCATCACCGGAATGTTCATTTCTTCTTTTAAGCGGCGCTCAATTTCAAAACACATTGGTGCAGCAATATCTTCCAGGTTTACCCCTCCAAAAGTAGGTTCCAGGGCTTTCACTACATTTACAAATTCATCTACACTCTCCGTTTTCAGTTCCAGGTCAAAAACGTCGATATCAGCAAAGATTTTGAACAACAATCCTTTACCCTCCATTACAGGTTTACTTGCAGCCGGACCAATGTCACCCAATCCAAGTACTGCAGTACCATTGCTAATTACAGCTACTAAGTTACCCTTGGCGGTATATTTATATACATCGTCCGGGTTTTTATGAATTTCCAGGCAGGGTTCTGCAACTCCTGGAGAATAAGCCAGCGCTAAATCTCTTTGTGAATTGGTAGGTTTGGAAGGAACAACCTCAATTTTTCCCGGCCTTCCTTGAGAATGGTAGTCTAAAGCGTCTTGCTTCCTATTCGTCTTACTCATAAAAATCGTTGTCTGTGAGGCATCAAAGGTACAATTCTTTTAACGAGCCATAAAATAAAAACTACATCTTACCGCTTGCAGACTGAGCCTGGCTGGCGCCAGGTTTATAAGAAATATATTTTTTGCCGGGCTCTGGTACCAGGGGCACATTGCTTCCTGAGTTTAAAACTTCGTATACCAAGGCAAAATTTGCCAGACTGGCTTTGGGCATAATTAGTCTTTTTGGCGACGCCACAGAGCCATTTACAATCTTTTTTTTATAACCCGGATTAAGCCCGCAAAGGATACTTTCCTCTACATCAAGCGCTTGAGCAAGCAGTGGCAAGGATACATGATGATCTACCAGTAAAACATCTGTCTTCAAAATCATGGGGCATTGCTGCGCATTTACCTGGTGCGCTTTGGCACAGTTCATCATGTACACTGCGGCAATAAAAGCAGGCACATAATTCCTGGTTTCCAATGGAAGAAAAGGCCTGATAACCCAAAAATCTTTAGATCCGGCCTTTGCCATAGCCCGTGTTACCGCCCCTTTACCACAATTATATGCCGCAAGACACAACAACCAGTCGCCCAAATCGGCGTAAGAATCCCTAAAATATGCCGCCGCAGCGTTACTTGCCATTAAAGGATCTCTTCGCTCATCAATAAATTCATCCATGGTTAGCCGGTATCCTTTGGCCGTGGTATACATAAACTGCCATAAACCAGTGGCGCCGGTGCGCGATACTGCCAATGGGTCCATTGCCGATTCAATGATGGGCAGATATTTAATTTCCTCCGGAATATTGTATGATTTTAAGGCTTGCTCAAATATTGGAAAATAGTAACTGGACAGCCCCAGCATTTTCCCGAACATGTCTTTTCGACTGCTATAGATATCAATATATTTCTGTACAAATTCATTATAGGGCAGTGGAACCATTTTCTGGATGGAATCCAGGCGCTTTTTGTACAGGAAATTATAATTGTAAAAAGAAGGCTGTTCCAGAAGTAGCGGTACAGTTAAACTATCCTGCTGGGCGGCAACAAAGCCTGGCAGCAGCAGGCTAAAGATCAAAATATACAAGGGCCTTAGTAAGCTTTTCTTCATAAGCAGTAGTTTCGGCAGCTTATCCCTTTTTCAAAAAGCTCTCCGCAAGGGATAGCAGGGCCGCTTCTTCAAAGTGTTTGGTCATTAACTGTAAGCTTAACGGTAAACCTTCTTTATTATTGCCCAGTGGAATTGCGATAGCCGGAATTCCTGTTAATGAGGCCAATACCGTAAAAATATCAGCCATATACATCACCAGCGCATCCTGTATATTTTCACCTATTTTAAATGCTGCTGTAGGTGCAACCGGTGTTAATACCACATCGTAGCTTTCAAGCAATGTTTCCATTTTCTGCCTGATTAGCATCCGTACTTTTTGCGCTTTCTGGTAATAGGCATCATAATATCCTGCGCTCAACACAAAAGTGCCCAATAGTATGCGTCTTTTCACCTCCTCACCAAAGCCTTCGGCCCTGGATAGTTTATACAATTCGTTGAGGTTTTTTGCTTCCGTATTGCGGTGTCCATAATGCACACCATCGTATCTTGATAAATTGGAAGACGCTTCAGCGGCGGTAAGCACATAATAGGCTGGCACCAGATAATCCAGCAGGTCAAATGAAACATAATCTACCGTGTGGCCTTGCTGCTTAAAGGCTTCAATAGCATCCAGAATAGCCGCTTTAACCGCAGGATCAACAGCCTCATTCTCTAAGGTCTCTTTAAGTACCGCAATTCTTTGCGGTTTAAGTTGTTCTTTCAGCGCTTCGGTATAGGCAGGGACTTGCTTTGTAGAAACTGTACTGTCGTGCTCATCACTTCCAGCCAGCACTTCCAGTAATAAAGCAGCATCAGAAACCGAAGAAGTTAGTGTACCTACCTGATCAAAAGATGAGGCATAAGCAATTACCCCATACCTCGAAATGCGTCCATAAGTAGGTTTTAGACCTATACAGCCACAAAAAGCAGCAGGTTGCCTTACAGAGCCACCAGTATCAGTGCCTAAGGCGGCAAGGCAAAGATCTGCTTGCACAGCCACTGCAGAACCACCAGAAGAACCACCGGCCACCCTTAAAGGATCAGCAGCATTCTTTACCGGACCATAATAAGAAGTCTCGTTAGACCCACCCATTGCAAACTCGTCACAATTGAGGCGGCCAATAATTACGGCATCTTCCTTCAGTAACCTTTCCACAACTGTGGCAGAATAAGGCGACACAAAGTTTTCCAGCATTTTGGAAGAGGCGGTTACTTTATGGCCAAGGTAACTGATGTTATCTTTAAGCCCAATAACCATTCCTGCCAGTTTGCCGGCAGTACCCTTTTCCATTTTTTCCTGTACCAGTTTGGCCTGCTCACGGGCAGAATAAAAAAACACCTCATTAAAAGCATTGAGGTGTTTTTCTGTCTCTATCCGGCTAAAATAGTACTCAAGTAAATCAGGTAAACTAAGTTCCTTTGATGCGATTAGTTCCTGAATCTCTTCAAGAGCGTGATACTTCTTCAACGATAAACGGGATTAAATTTAAGCTTTACGGTTAGGGTTAGGTGTTTCGTCTACGTTGTCTACGCCATCTTTACCATCTTTAAACTCCTTTACGCCTCTTCCAAGGCCTTTCATTAGCTCAGGAATTTTTTTACCTCCAAAAAGCAATAATACAACCCCTAAAATAAGGAGGATTTCTGTTGTGCCCAGGGCAGCTAATATCTGTGTATTTAACATCATCTTTTAAATTTTATCTTTCTCTAATTTCTCCGCAGTCGCTGCAATATCAGTAGATACTACCGGGGTAGCCTCATTTTCTACACTAACGTTATCAATAACCTTTTCCTCAGTAACCCTGTTTATGCTTTGCGCATTTACAGGTGTTGTTGGATACATTTGCTCTTCCAGGGTTTGGGCAGGTGTTGCCGCCGCCTGTTTCCTTTTCGCTTCTTCCTCTTCTTCTTTTTTCAATTCTTCATCAAGCTCCAAAGAATTAATGTTGCGGTGAATTTCTCTTTTTACACCTTCAGAGGCATCTTTAAAATCTCTTATTCCTTTACCCAACCCTCTTGCAAGCTCAGGTAATTTTTTACCTCCAAATAACAGAAGTACCACCGCCATGATGAGTATAATCTCGCCACTGCCCATGTTTAAAAACTCCAATAACACGCCTGTATACATCATTTACCCTATTTTATTGTTTTATACAAATATAACCATTTTAATTTTTAAAGCTTACCTGGCAATCCATGACTCCGGATTTTGAGCCGTAGCGCCTCTGTAAATCTGGAACTGCAATTCAGGCATTTCGCCAGAGTTTGCCACCACGCCTATCGTTTGCTTTGTGGTTACATTATCGCCCGCCGCAACACTTACCGATCGCAGGTTTTGGTAAACGGTAAAGTATTCACCATGTTTAATTAACACAAAATACATGCCCATTACACTACTTACCTTAGTTACCTTGCCGTTAAAAACCGCTCGGATACTTGCACCCTCGCCTGTGGTAATGGTTACTCCGCTATTGTCATAACTTGCCTGGCCTTCAGTATGCTTACCGAACCTTTCGGTAATGGTTCCATTGGCTACCGGCCATGGCAACGAACCTCTGTTGCTTTCAAAAGAGGCTGATAATTTGGCCAACTCCGGAGTAGCATTCAGGTAATTCCCTGTGGCCTTTGGCTTTTCGGCTACCACTGCTGGTGCAGGACGGTTCTCCGCTTTAGCTTTCGCTGCCGCAGCCGCCGCAACTCTTGCCGCTTCCTCTGCTTCAGCCTTTCTCCTGGCCTCTTCAGCTCTTCTTGCTATTTCAATTTCGCGGCGAATCGCATCACGAATACTTCTGTCAATCTGTGCCTGCTGTCTCTTTCTAGTCGCAATATCCTGCCTAAACCTTTTTTCCTGTTTACTTACCTGGTTCAGGACTGTTGCACGTTCAGACTTATTTTTATCCAGTCTTTGGCGCTCGTTTTCCTGCTCTCGCAGCAGGTTATTTTTTTCTTTCAGGCTTTTATCAAGCACCACAATTTTGTAGTTCAGGTTTTTTTCCGTGCCCTGAATATAATCTGCCTGCTTTTTGCGGTACTGTCCAAACTGCTGCAAATATTTAATCCGTTTGTAGGCCTGGTTAAAATCATTTGCCGCAAAAATAAACATCATCTTATCGTATGAGTTTCTATTCCGCTGCGCAAATCTAATCATACCGGCATATTCTTTCTTCAGCTGTCCCAGCTGGTCACGTAAAGAATGTACGGTGTTTGTGTTCTCATGGATCTGATTATCCAGGTTTTTAATCTCAGAGTTGATCACCGTAATCTTATTCTGCATCAGGCCAATCTTAGCATTTAAGGCCCGAATTTCACCCAGGGTAAGCTTTTTACTGCTTGCAGCCTTATTTAAATTTCTTTGTAACAATTCAATTTCACGCTGTATAGCTTCTTTTTTACGCTTCAATTCAGAACTGCTTTGAGCAAAGCCCTTTGATGCAAAAGTAACCAGCAACAAGAATAAAAGTAATTTGTGTAGCTTCATTGCACCAAAAGTATAAAAAATTAGTCTATTCGCTGATACCTATTAGGTACTGTAAACGGAAAATCAAGCGTAACATTGCGCTCAATTTTAGAAAAACTAAAATCTATCCCTGTTCTTTTGGTACCTGCCATTGCACTAATCTTTACTACAGCAGGAAATATTGCCGTATCTACATTCACATAATCACCGTAAATTACTTTAAGCGCTTGTCCGGATTTAGCATCATTCATGGTAAGTTCCGCTACTTTAAACACATCTGTCATCAACATTCTAAAACCCAGATCTGCCCGTTTCCCTTCCAATGTAACCACGCCATTGTCTTTCAGTGTAACAGGTTCCTGTATAAATTCTGCCACAGAATTGCCTGTTAAAATGGATTGCAACATTTTAAAGTTGATTTGCCTGTTACTAAACCGCTGGATATAACTAAAAGGTTTTGCCAGGTAAGTACCCTGCAGCTTATTGAGCACAAAAATGCTGTCTGGTGTAATCATTGCACGCGCAGGCTCCAGTCCGGCAAAAGCAGTAATGCTTACCCAAATGATCTGGTCACGTTTTACCCTGATGTTCACGCTTACATTGTTAACCTCTCCATTCATATCCAGGCTGGCTTTACCTTTAATGGATAAGGTACTAAAAGCAATGTCCCGGTCTTTAATGAATTTTAAAGTCTGTGCTTTAGCTTTTTCCGCATCATTTACCGTAGTGGTTTTGGGCGGCGGTGGCGGTGTAACCGTAACTGTTACCGCTTTTCTTGTTTTGCAGGCAAAAGCCATCATCATTAGCCCTGCTATTCCCAAATATTTTATATTACGTAGTATCATTTAATCTTTATAGTACAACTTCACAACAAAGTTATTGTTTTCAAAAAGGAAGTAGTACCACATTGTCATTAAAATAAATACATTTGCAACAATCAAAAGCAAAATGAAGTTACTTTCGCTGATTTGTGTAATTGTTGTACTGGTGCTCAATTTTGCGCCATGTGCCGATGCGCAGGTTAAAGTAAGCACACAGCGCACAACAACACCTACCGAAACAGAAAAAGACCATGCCCTGGATGACGGCTGTTCTCCATTTTGCCATTGTAATTGCTGTTCAGCATCATCAATTGCCCAACTGCTAACCTTAACATCTATACCTTTCAAAGAGCACAAAACCGTATACACCAATTATTTTACTGGCAAATATGTTGATGTAAGTCTCCCGGTATGGCAACCGCCCCGGTTGTAAATTTATGATCAGGCGCCCGTACACCAGGGGCTAAAGAAAATAAGTATGCAACAGCTTCCTGTTTACACAGGTCGCTTTAAAAACACATTCATGTTTGACAAGATTATAGCGTTCTCTATAAAGAACAAAGTAACTATAGGATTGATGACGTTTGGATTAATGCTTTGGGGCATTTATTCAGCTTATCATTTACCTTTAGATGCACAGCCCGACATTACCAACAACCAGGTACAGGTAATTTCGCAGGCCCCCAGCCTCGGTGCTCAGGAAGTAGAGCAATTCATTACCGCACCAATAGAGCTGGCCATGGCCAACATCCCAAATATCCTGGAAAAAAGGTCCATCTCCCGTTCCGGGATTTCGGTGATTACTCTCGTTTTTAAAGACGATACCGATATTTACTGGGCCAGACAACAAGTTAATGAGCAGCTCAAAGAAGCAGAACAAAATATTCCAAAAGGACTAACAGAGCCCCTACTGGCGCCCATTACCACTGGTCTTGGAGAGATTTACCAGTATGTACTGCATACCAAAAAAGGATATGAAAACAAATATACCGCTACAGACCTGCGTACCTTGCAAGACTGGCTGGTACGTACCCAACTGGCCGGCACACCTGGTGTTGCTGAAGTAAGCGGCTGGGGCGGCTTTGTAAAACAATATGAAATTGCGCTGGACAACGACAAGCTCAACTCCCTTGGGCTTACCATCCCGGAAGTTTACCAGGCCCTGGAAAACAACAATGAAAATACCGGTGGTTCTTACATAGAACAACAGAACAACGTCTATTTTATTAGAGGGTTGGGACAGGTGCAATCACTGGACGATATCCGAAAAATTGTGGTCAAAGCCAACAACGGTACGCCTATCCTTATCCGCGATATTGCCCTGGTGCAGTTTGGCAGTGCTACCCGCTACGGTGCTGTAACCAGAAATGGCGAAGGAGAAGTAGTTGCCGGGGTAACCTTGATGCTCAAAGGCGAAAACTTTAACCAGGTCATCAAAAATGTAAAGGAACGCATTGTCCAAATCCAGAAATCATTGCCCGAAGGTGTAGTAATAGAACCCTTTATAGACCGCACAGAATTGGTTGGCCGGGCCATTGGTACCGTAAGGACAAACCTGCTGGAAGGCGCACTTATCGTTATATTAGTATTGGTTTTATTACTCGGCAACTTACGTGCAGGCCTCGTGGTGGCTTCGGTAATCCCCCTGGCTATGTTATTTGCCTTCGCCATGATGCGCCTATTTAATGTATCCGGAAACCTGATGAGCCTTGGCGCCATTGATTTTGGGCTTATTGTAGATGGCGCGGTTATCATCGTAGAAGCCATCGTGTTTCGCCTTACAGAAAGCAACCTTTTTCCAGGCAAACAGCGCCTAACGCAAGCAGAAATGGACCAGGAAGTTTACGCAGCCTCTTCAAAGATCAGGAGTAGCGCTGCTTTTGGAGAAATCATTATCCTCATTGTTTATTTGCCACTGTTTGCGCTGGTAGGTATTGAAGGTAAAATGTTCAGGCCAATGGCCGAAACTGTAGCTTTTGCCATATTGGGTGCATTTATTTTGTCGCTCACCTATGTCCCGATGATGAGCGCACTATGTTTAAGCAAAAACACCGTTCACAAACCTACCCTATCAGACCGGTTTATTGGTTTTGCCCAAAAACATTACCAACACTTGCTCATCCGGATGCTCCGGGTTAAAAAAATAGTAGTTGCAGCTACCCTGCTCTTGTTTGCAGTTTCCATCTGGGCATTTAACCGCATGGGCGGCGAGTTTATCCCAACACTGGAAGAAGGCGACCTTACTGTCGAGATCTCTATGATGCAGGGTACTTCTTTATCTGAAGTCGTTAAAACTTTTGGAAAAGCAGAAAAAATCCTCAAAGACCAGTTTCCCGAATTAAAACAAGCTGTAACCAGAATAGGCAGTTCCGAAATCCCTACAGACCCTATGCCTATGGAACGTGGAGATATGATGCTGGCCATGAAACCCAAAGCGGAATGGACATCTGCCAGTACACGCGAAGAAATGATGGAAAAAATGGAAGAAGCACTGGCTGTGATCCCCGGCATTAATGTAGAAATTACCCAACCCATGCAAATGCGTTTTAATGAACTGATGACGGGCATCAGGCAGGATGTAGCCATTAAAATATATGGCGATGATTTGGATGTACTGACGATGGAGGCAGGAAAAATTGCTAAAATCATTGCTCCGGTGGCTGGTGTTACAGAACCTTATGTAGAAAAAGTAAGCGGACTCCCGCAAATTACCGTAGCCTATAACCGCGATAAGATGGCCCAGTACGGCTTAAATATCGGCACCATCAATAACATTTTGCGTACAGCATTTGCGGGAAGTGTTGCAGGTGTAATTTACGAAGGCGAAAAAAGATTTGACATGGTGGTTAGGTTGCAGCAAGAATTGCGGCAAAACATTTCTGATGTACAAAACCTGCTCATCCCTTTGGCTTCGGGCAATAAAGTCCCGCTAAGCCAGGTTGCCGATATTACCTTTAAAGATGCGCCTGCCCAGGTTTCGCGTGAAGATGGCAAACGAAGGATTTTTGTCGGTTTTAATGTAAAAGGGCGGGACATAGAAAGTACGGTCAAAGAGATCCAGCAACTGATGGAGAATAAGGTTAAACTTCCTCCCGGTTACTACATCACTTACGGCGGGCAGTTTCAAAACCTGCTTGCCGCCAAACAAAGGCTTTCTGTAGCGGTACCCGCAGCCCTACTGCTTATCCTGGGCTTGCTGTACCTTACTTTTCGTTCTGTTAAACAAAGTCTGCTCATTTTTACCGCAGTACCTCTTGCTGCCATGGGCGGCATTGCGGCACTCCTGCTAAGAGATATGCCTTTCAGCATTTCGGCCGGGGTAGGTTTTATCGCCCTTTTCGGTGTAGCGGTATTAAACGGCATCGTGTTGATTGGTCATTTCAATACACTCAAAGAAGAAGGCATGGACAATAGTTACCAAAGGGTTTTAGAGGGCACTCGGGTACGGTTAAGACCCGTACTGATGACAGCCGCCGTAGCTTCTTTCGGCTTTTTACCGATGGCTTTATCTTCCAGTGCCGGCGCCGAGGTTCAAAAGCCCCTGGCAACCGTGGTGATTGGGGGATTGATGACCGCTACTTTTCTAACACTCTTTGTTTTACCCTGCCTCTACCTTTTATTTGATGGTAAGAAAGAAGGAAGCCTTAAGCTTCCCAAAGCTCTGCTTGTACTTTTATGCAGCGGACTCGGGTTAGCCTTTGGCGGAACAGCCGCTGCCCAAAGCAAACCTCAGCCGCTAAGCCTTGACAGCCTGATTAAACTGTCGCTCAAACAGAACCTTCAGCTTAGGGCAGCAGGTTTATCGGTAGAGCAATCCCTCGCCCTGCAGAAATCTGCCATCGATCTTCCTAAAACAGAGTTCATGCTTACACAAGACCCTACCAGTGGAGGCAATATGGACAATGCCCTGGGTGTAACACAAAGTTTTGCCTGGCCGGGTTTATATAAAAACCAGAAAAAGCTCTTTACCCAACAAACGGCCCTATCACAACAGGCAGCCAACACAAGCCGGGCAGAAATTATACAACAGGTAAAAGTGGCGTATTACAGCTACCTGGCCAACCGGGAGACGCTAAACTTAGTGAACTACCAGGACAGCATTTACCGCGATTTTGTTAAAAAAGCGGATTCCCGGTTTAAAGCAGGTGAAACTTCCAATCTGGAAGTGATGACTGCCCGCAACAAATACCAGGAAATGCAACGGTTAAAACTACAGTCCATAGCAGCTTTACGGAGTAATGAACTGAGCTTACAGCAACTGTTAAATACTACTGAGCCCCTGGTGCTCGCAGAAAACAGCCTGCCAATACTTAGGGAAGTGATCCTGGCCGATACGGCAGACTTAAGCAATCATCCTAAGGTTAAGTACGACCAACAAAATGTAGTGCTTGCCGACGCACGGATAAAAGTAGAAAAATCAAAAGCCTTGCCCGATCTTACCTTGGGCTACAGCCAGCAACTTGTAGTCAGTTCTTTTGACCCGGCAAATTTAAACAGGGGATATAGTCCCGGAACACGTATTGCGGGCTTCCAGGTTGGCCTGGCAATTCCCATTTTTGGCGGGGCAAACCGTGCAAGGGTTAAAAATGAACAACTGGGCCTTCAACTGTTGCAAACCAATGCAGCCCAAAACCAGTCGCTCTTAAAATTGCAATACCAACAGGAACTGCAACAGTACCAAAATCTTGTGCAGGCTGTAAACTACTATACTTCCGGGGGATTAAAACAAGCAGATGAACAAATCCGGATTGCACAGGTTTCATTTAACCTTGGAGAGATTGGTTATGTAGAATACATCCAGAACCTATCTTCAGCCATTCAAAGTAAGCTCAGTTATATTGAAACGGTTAGCCGCTTAAACCAATCCTTCATTCAGTTACATTATTTAAAAGGAGAATAACATGAAATTTTCAACATTAAAAAATATATGCGCCACATTGCTCCTACCGGCAATACTTTTTTGCGCTTGTTCTGGAGAACCAGCTAAAACCCAAAAAGAGCCTTTGGAAACTGCAGCAGAGGCCAATGAAGAAGAAGCCCCGGATTTAACTTTAAATACGGCACAAATGGAAGCTGTTGGCATAACTGTTGGCGCCATAAGCCAAAAGAACCTCAGCACAGTCATCAAAGCCAGCGGACAGCTGGCCGTACCGCCCCAAAATAAAGCAGATGTAAGTGTTTTATCTGGTGGCATGATTTACACCATCAATGTACTGGAAGGGCAACAGGTAAAAAAAGGACAAGTGCTGGCTACGGTAGAAAACCAGGAGCTGATTAAAATTCAGCAAGATTACTTATCTGCAAAAAGCAGCTTCAGTTATACCAGGGCCGAATACGAGCGTCAGCAGCAATTGAAAGCAGCGGGGGCCGGCACAGGCAAATTTTTTGAGGCTGCAGCAGCAAACTATCATACTGAGCGTTCAAAAATCAGCGGTTTTGAAACTCAGCTGCGCCAGTTGGGGATCTCCCCTCCAAAAATTTCAGGGGGAAAAATCATCTCCAGGTTTCCCATGCTTGCACCTATTAATGGTACAGTAGGACAAATCTCTGCCAATACCGGTGCATTTGTTCAGCCGGGAACGTCCATCATGGAAGTGGTAGACAATTCCAAAATCCATTGCGACCTGATTGTTTTCGAGAAAGACCTCATGAAAGTAAAAATCGGGCAGGCGGTAAACTTTCAGCTTACCAATCAGGAAAACCAGCAGATTCCGGGCCGTATTAACGGCATCAACAAATCCTTTGAAAACGAAAGTAAGGGTGTTATTGTACATGCCGTGCTTAACAATACTAAAAAACAAAACCTTATTCCGGGAATGTACGTAACCGCACTCATCAGCGTAGGCTCAGAATTGTCTGATGCTGTACCTGTAGATGCCGTTGTACGTGCAGAAGGCAAAGAATACATTTTTATAGCAGATCAAAAAGATAAAGATGCGGTGCATTTCACAAAAACAGAAGTAAAAACCGGGGTTTCAGAATTAGGCTATATTCAAATCAGCCCCCTCCAAAAGCTGCCAGCCAATGTGCAGCTGGCTACTAAAGGTGCATTTTATTTACAATCCAAATCTGCCGGAGGGACTGAAGAAGAATAATACTTATATTTGCTAATATTAATAGCAAAATATGAGTCCCGAGAAACCAACCCAGCGTAAAATTATCCATATAGACATGGATGCATTTTACGCATCGGTAGAGCAGCGGGACTTTCCCGAGTACCGGGGCAAACCCCTGGTGGTGGGCGGTAAGACGGAAAGCCGCGGCGTGGTAGCTACAGCAAGTTATGAGGCCCGGGAATACAAAATTAAATCGGCCATGCCTTGCCAGCAGGCCTACAAATTGTGTCCCCAGGCCATCTTCGTTTACCCCAGGTTTGATGCTTATAAAGAGGTATCTGGCAAAATCCGTGAAATCTTTAGCCGGTATACTGATTTAATAGAACCGCTGTCATTGGATGAAGCCTACCTGGATGTAACTGAAGATAAACTGGGCATAGGCTCTGCGGTAGATATTGCCAAAGCCATCAAAAAAGCCATTAAAGATGAACTCCAGCTCACGGCGTCGGCCGGGGTATCCATCAATAAATTTGTGGCCAAAATTGCGTCAGACATGAATAAACCAGATGGCCTGACTTTCATAGGCCCATCAAAAGTGAATAAGTTTATAGAGAAGCTACCTGTAGAAAAGTTTCACGGGATTGGAAAAGTAACCGCAGCCAGAATGCGGAGCATGCAGCTGTATACCGGTGCCGACTTAAAAAAACTTACAGAAGAACAGCTGGTGATGAAATTTGGCAAATCGGGTAAGTATTATTTCAAAATCGTCAATGGATTGGATGACCGTGCGGTTCAACCCCACAGGGAAAGTAAATCAGTAGGGGCAGAAAACACGTTTGACCAGGACACGCATGATCCGGAATTTTTACACAATGAATTGCGGCTGCTAAGCACAACAGTATGCAAGCGACTGGAGCGTTATGGCTTGAAAGGAAAAACCGTAACCTTAAAGCTTAAGTTTACTGATTTTAAGCAGATTACCCGAAGCCACTCCTTAAACTTTTACACCAATTCTGCCGAAGAGTTGTACCAGGAAGCCATCAGGCTGCTTGCAGAAATCGACCTCTCCGAATTAATGATCCGCCTAATTGGGGTTACGCTTTCCAACTTCGACAGGCATCAGGAAGCACTGAGTAATACAGACATTCAGCTGCAGCTGGACCTCTAGTTTCCTCCTATATAATTCATCAGTTGCTCACGGTAGCTATCTGTAAAGGGAACCTCCGCATTGGGAACATACAGACGGTTCTTTTTTACCAGCTGGATCTTATCCAGCGCAACGATAAAAGAGCGGTGCACCCGCATAAATTTATCTGCCGGCAACTTCTCTTCCATATAGTGTAAGGTCAACCGTGGTATCACTGGTTTATCACTATTGATCTGGTATATTTTAATGTAGTCCTTTAAGCCTTCAATATGCGTAATGTGGTCTATATTGATGCGCACCAGCGAATAATCAGAATTTACCCAAAGGTAATTTTGCTCCGGTGCCGGTGCGTCAGCCACCACTAGCTTGTTCTTCAGCAAATACAATTCCCTTGCCTTGGTTACTGCTTTTAAAAAACGTTCAAAAGGCACAGGCTTTACCAGGTAATCCAATACATTCAGGTTAAAGCCCTCCAGTGCATAATGCTCATAAGCAGTTACCAAAATTACCATCGGCGCTTCAATCAAGCCGCTTTGCAACAGCTGCAAGCCAGATAAGCCCGGCATTTGGATGTCCAGAAAAATCAAATCTATCAGCTGGCTTTCCATAATCTTCATGGCTTCATCTGCATTTTTACAGCTGCCTGCCAATTCCAGAAAAGGAACCATGCTAATGTTGTCTTCCATGAGCTCCCTTGCAGGGCGTTCGTCATCTATGATTAAGCACTTCATTTATCGCAATACAATTAACAATTCTGCTGTAAAAACGCCATCCTTAATTTCAGTACTCAGCCGGTGCCGGTCGCTATATAAAAGTTCCAGCCGCCTGCGCACATTTTTTAAACCAATGCCCGAGCTCAGGTCTTTATGGTCACCAGAAGGCGCCACAGAGTTCTGCACGCTAAACAATAGCTGATGACGTTCCAGCTGCAAACTTACCCGAATACGTGGATACTCCAGTGTACCAATGCCATGTTTAAAAGCATTCTCTACAAAAGGAATCAGCAGCATCGGCTCAATTTCATAATCTTCCGGTACAGTAGCAATGTGCAGCTGCAAGTCAATATCGTCACCAAAGCGCAGCGTTTGCAAATCAATATAGTTCTGCAGGTATTCCGCTTCCTTACGCAATGAAATCCGGCTATAATTACTTTCGCTCAGCACATAGCGCATCAGGGTAGAAAGCTGGATGAGCGAGGGCTCCATCAGGTCAGATTTTTTTCTGGCAAGAGAAACCAATGTATTCAGTACATTGAACATAAAATGCGGACTGATCTGTGAGCGCAAAAAGTTCAGTTCTGTTTTCAATGTCTCTGTTTCCTGTTCTTTACGCCGTTTTTCTTCCTGGTTCTGCTCCATCAACAGGCGGTAACTAAAGCTAATGCCCACAATGAACACAAAGGTAATGACAGGGAAACCCGGTCCAGGCCCCTTTCGCGGTCCCATATCGGTTTTAGCAGGGGGATGAAAATTTCCGGCCATCATCTCCGGCCTTGGAAAAAACTTGTTTTCCAGATAGTACGATGCTGAAAAAAGTACCGTAACGCTGAGCAAAACTGCCGGCAGATAAACACCCCATCCCCTTTTTTTGTAAAGTTGCGGATACAGGTAAAAGGCGTTCCAGTAAAAAAGTACAATCAGGAAGCTATTGCTCAGCAGCAACCTGTATTTCATATGGTCAAAAAATGGGGTATTGTAAGTGCCGATCAGAAATGGCGATACCAACAATAGCCAAAACAATACATGCATCGCATAAATCATGTATTTATTAGAACCCCATTTTGCTAACCGCTCCATACGTTTAAATTACAATTCAGATTTAACCAGCAGGTAATTGGACAAGGTATCTGCCTGAAAGGCTGTAAAAATACCTAATCCATTGATAACATTTGTGGGTACGTTTGTCAAATTTGCCGAAGTGCTGCCCGTACTGCTGTGGTTTAGCATGTTTACATATTCTACATTCACCCGTTTCAAAATTACCCTGTAATTGCCATAGTACCTAAAAGTCATCCTGTTCAGATCGTAAGTAGCCAGTTTAGCCACATTAACTTCAACGTTAGTCGCCGTATCCCTGTTAAAACGACTGTCCATCACCTGCTTAATGCTTTCTGTATATTCAAAAGCAATGATGTGGTTATTTGCCGCCGCATTAGACCAGGTTAAAGTGACCGGCACAAATTCCGTTGGGGTGGTACCAAATGTCATTACCGGAATCACCTGAGTATAGTCAGATACCGCTATGCCCGAAGGTTTGGGCGGCACAGTAGTACTGGCGCTTACAGGCAAACCATTGTAACTAAATTCGAGGGTATAGGTTAATCCTGCTTTTACAAATTTCAGATCGTTTAATACATAATGACCCGATTTATCTTCTGTAAGACTTTTGCTTGTTGTGCCATCAGACACTTTAAGTTGCAGCCCTGTAATTGCCACTCCATAAGCATTGGTATCCAGCAGTGCCTTTTGTGCCGAAACCTTTACCTCTATATTGTGGGCTGGGGTAATGTATCCCTGTACCACCGGCAGTACGCTGTAATCTGTATTGCTTTCTTTTTTGCAGGCCATAGCGGTCAGCATCAGCAGGGCAAGGCCCAAAAATCCTGTGTTTTTATATGATATTACCATTTTAAGCTAAGGGTTATGTTTGGAGTAAAACCTAAATAATTTACGTCAGTAGAGATCACCTGATTGCCCACCAGCTGGTATTCCCTGTACCAGGTGTTAGAGCGGTTGTAGATGTTGAAGAGAGAAAAGCCGATGGTGCCCACCTTTTTAGAATTGGTACGGATCAGGTCATAAGTTACCGCAGCATCCAGACGCTGGTAAGATTTTAGTCGTTCTGTATTCTTTCCGCTAATCACCAGATACGTACGGGTCCCCGCTCCTGCCCTATCTACCGTATAACTACCTACGGGTGCAGTATATGGCCTTCCCGTAGCATAAATAAAGGTCGCAGAGAAAGTCCAACGGTCCATATGGTACATGTTAATCGATTTAAACTCGTGCCTTACATCCTGATTGGCCGCATAGTAGTCATTACCATAGACATCAAATTTATTATAAGCCTCTGCCAGGGTGTAACCAATCCATCCGGTGTAATTTCCAGCCTTTTTCTGGGCCATAAACTCCAGCCCCCGTGAATAACCGATACCATTGTAAAAGTTTTCTTCCAGCGTTACCGCCGCGTTTGGCCCCATCCCCTCCGATCGTAGCTGCCTCAATGAATATTCCGTTAAACCTTTCAGCGTTTTGTAATAGCCCTCCACGCTAAACAGGTACTTGTCGGTTTCATAACTTGCCCCTGCAATGTAGTGCAACGCAGAGCCAACCGGGATGCTGCCGCCATTGGCCAGTACCCAGAAATCGCGCGTACCAGAAAGGATATCTTCACGGCTCACTTTGTTGGCAAACTGGTAGAAACGACCGGTAGCACCTTTCAAAATCAATTTATCTGTAAGGGCGTAACTGGCAGAAAAACGGGGTTCAATGTAATTCTTACCCGTTAAATCATAATGCGTAGCACGAATGCCTGGCTGTACCCTCAGCGGCCCAAAGTTTTGTTCCACCTCCAGGTAGCCCCCGGCAGTAATGGCTTTGTTGTGCTGGTTTACCAACAAGGTAGTATCATTTTGGGTATAAGTATAATCTACTTTTTGAGAAGAAGCAAAACCACCAAAAAGTATTTTGCCTTTGTTGTTAAAGTTCCATTCCCAGTCCGTTTTAGCGCTGTAATCTGTTAAATTGTTGTATTCATAATTTCCAGCATTGGTTTCTGCAGTCGTTCCCGTACTGTCTGTGATGGAACTGCTGGTACCCCTGTTGCGTTCACTAAAATAATGAGAATAGCTGAGGGTAGTATTGGCGTACACTTTGCTCCCCAATCTTCTGGCCCATTTTGCACTGGTGCCCACATTGCCATAATCTGTTAAATCTGTAATGGTAGTACTATTTACCGTACTGGACAAAATAGAGGGTATCCCAAGGTCCCTGCTATTGTCTACCTTATCCTTCCCGCTATAATAGGTCAGTGAAAAGATGTTCTTATCGTCAGGTGTAAAGGTATATTTTCCGTTCAGGTCATAAAACCAGGAAGATACCTGTGTTTGGTTGTTGGCCATTCCACCACGGCCACCGCCCCCACCAAAACCACCGCCGCCCATTCCGCCCGGACCACTGCTTGTAGTGCTGGTTGTGGTATTGGTTACCTTGTTAAAAATTTTGTTGTACAACGGCCCCTGGTACGATCGCCGCAGACTAAACAATACTGACGATTTGTCGCCAATTGGTGTTTCGCCCCAGAGGTTTACACTCAGCAAACTCAGGTCGCCACCAAAAGTAGCTTCCCTTTTGTTGCCTTCTTTACCACTGATGTCGGTAACGCTCGATAATCGTCCACCAAATTTGGAAGAGAAACCGCCCTTATACATTTGTACATCCTTTACCGCATTTACGTTAAAAGCGCTGTAAAAACCATACAAGTGATCTACCTGATATACCGTAAAACCATCAAACAGCACCAGGTTCTGATCGGGCGTACCCCCGCGCACATAGGCACCAGAAGAAGATTCATTGCTGCCACTGATCCCCGGCATCAATTGAAAAGACCTTAAAATGTCTCGCTCACCAATGTTTGGCAGTTCGGCCAGTTTAGCCGGCGTCATCTGGATTACACTTACCCTGCGGGTATCGGTATTCAGCACACCTTCCTTTTTGCCGTTAATGACCACTTCATTCAGTGTGCCTTCCCTCGGTAAGAGGCTAATCAGTAATGTTTGCTCAGACTTCTCCGTTGTCAACCTTTCCAGTGAGGTTCTAAAACCTGCGTAAGATACCTCCAGGATACAAGTATCTGCCGGCACATTTTGCAGGGTAAAATACCCATCTGTATTGGTAATGGCGCCTAGTTTGGTGCCACGTATTTTAACCGAAGCAGAAGGCAAAGATTCCCCCGTTTGGTTATCGGTAACTTTACCGGCCAGGGCAAAATTATACCGGTGCGGTAATCCTGCCTTTTCCACCACAGGCTCCCCACGAACTGTGGTAGTGATTACCTGGCCAGTAGTCAATTCTGCTTTCATCTCGCCCAGTTTCTGTTGCTTTTTCAGCTTGTCTACATCACTGGGTTTTAATACCACGTAATAGGTCCCATTGGGTTGCTTGGCATAAAATAAGCCTTTAGACTTACAAATCTGCTCAATGATTTCCTTTACTTTGTAATTAAAATAATGGTAGGTTACATCGTAGTTCCGCAGCTGTTCGCGGTTAAAAACAATGTTGATTTTGTAGGTTTTAGAAAGGTCGTCCAGTACGGCGTCCAGCCTTGCGGTTATAAATTTATCCGCCACCGTTATGGTGTCGTTTTGTATCACCTGTGCCTGTGCGTTTTTAACGCAAAAAACACTGCAGCACAACAGAAAAAGTATCAAATATTTCATATCGCATCTATTTCCGGCTAAAATCCAGAATAGAAGTCTTAAGTAATGTTAAATGATACCGGAGGAGGTTAAAACTGAGATGAACGAGGGCAGAAAAGCGACTAATCCTTAGCCTCTTCTTCTACTACAGCTTCGGGGTCCAGGTTTACCAGGCCCTCTTTGTCCTTTTTAGCAAACAGAATAGGATACATAAACATCAGCCCGCCTATTACAAAACAAAGTCCCGCAGCTTCCAAAACATAGATACTGGCTTCATTTTTAGCCGCACTTAAAATCTTGTAAGCAATTAAGCCCAGTACCCCTAAAACAAAGGCAATCACGGCTTTTTGAAGTTTGAGGACTTTAATCATTTTAGTTCAGGATTATTGATGTTTAAACATCAACAAATACTATTCCAATTTGAACTAAATGAACGCTTGCACATGATGAATAAGGAGCTCTGCTCCATCTATCAGATAATGGCCAAACCGGCGTTTCGTGCATAGACAACCTGAGTGACAACAGTCAAAATACTGAATGATTAAGATCATTTAAATTATCTAAAACTAGTCCTACTTTGCAATAGAGTCATATTTATAGATAACTCAAATTATAGTACAGCAGATCAATCTAATTAGCATGGCCAAAGCTATGGTTATCAAAAATAACGTAATTCATAAAACACATGAAAAATGCAATCACTTCAGAACCCAAGCCCTCCCCTAAAGATCACAATCTCGCCTTGGAACTAATGAATAAGCAATTAGTTAAAAATCAAAAGGAAATGAACTACTTACTTCAAAATGAGCGAAACATTAATGAAATGAAAAGTCGGTTTGTTTCCATTGCTTCACATGAATTCAGGTCCCCTTTAAGCAGCATTCAACTTTCCGCTGCGCTCATTGAGAATTATCATGAGCGTATGGATGCCGATAAAATTAGGTACCATTTAAGAAAAATAAGGATTTCTGTTAAAGAGTTAATGGAAGTCCTAGACGATTTTTTGTCTGTTGAAAGAATTGAGCGAGGTGGCATACAGCCCGTATTTACGATATTCGACTTAGAATCTTTTTTTAAAGATATCATTTCTGAAATGAACATACACAAAGAAAGAAATCAGCAAATCTGCTACGAGCACGAAGGAAAAGATATATTTTGTTATCAGGACCTAAACCTCATAAAACATTGTGTCACGAATTTGATCTCTAATGCGATTAAATATTCAAAGGATGATGGAATTATCAATATTCAAACAGAATTAGACGAAAAGTTTTGCCGGATTTGCGTGAGAGATAATGGCATTGGAATTCCATTGAAAGACCAGCTACAGCTATTCACGCCCTTTTACAGAGCAACAAATACCGGAAGCATTCCTGGAACTGGCCTTGGATTAAGTATTGTTGAAAAATATACCAGGCTAATGAACGGAACGATAAAACTGGAGAGCAACCCTGGAATGGGAACTAAAGTCACACTGCTTTTCCCACTGAATGACAAACCTTGAAATCCGCACAGAATGCTCAATATCAACCAATAACATAACGAAGATCATATTTTTTTCATAAAAAACGACGGAACTTTAGGATCATAAAATAATGAACCATGAAAACACCTGTTTCTCCAATTCAAAAGATCATCTGGTTCCAAAAATCTTGCTATGTTATTCTCGGCTTAGTCACACTTTCATTTTTCTCCTTCGTATCCTCCACCCGAAACCTCAACCTTCAACATACCCCCGTAAAGACGCAGGATACCGGCCAAAACATCCAAATTAAAGATTATATAAGCAAGAAAGCGCTGGGTATATTGCACTACCCCATGTCCGTAAAAAGATTTTATGCGCAGCGGACATATCAATCTATCTGGATCGGGCGTGATAAAGAGATCAAAAAAACATGGGAAGCAATGTTAATGCTGGATTGTGTGCTTCAATTTGGTTTGAGCCATGATGACTACCATCCAAAAGTGCTTATTTATGACAAGCTTCATCAAATTATTGACCAGCCTGATCGAATCAGCGAGGGCAAAAAAATAGAATTTGAAGTCTTGCTTACCGATGCGGTAATTACGCTAATGAACCATCTGCATTATGGAAAGCTAAATGCGCTATATACAAACACAGTAGTAGATGCAGGAAATATACAAAGTTTTAAGGCCGAAAATACCCTAGCTCATGCGCTGGAGGATAAAGATTTCATCGCTACAGTGTTGGGTGTACAGCCAACTTCTACACAATATATTTTGTTACAGCGCTACATGACCCTTATAAAAGGACAATACCTGGACGATTGCTATGAAGTACCGGAGGCAGAAGTAAGAAAGATAGCAATTAATATGGAGCGGCTCCGCTGGGCAAATATTTCTGGTAAAAATTATATCCAAATCAATATACCTGCATATACCTTAACCTATCATCATGGAGACTCCTCGTACGTATTTAAAACAGTAGTTGGAAGACCTGGGAACCCTACACCTACCATACAAAGTGTAATTACCTATTTTAAAACTGCCCCAGATTGGAGCGTTCCAAAGAGAATATTCATCAAAGAGCTGTTGCCAAAGGCAATAAAAGACAAAAGCTACCTTGAAAACAATCACTTCAGCATTTACAATCTAAACGGAAATTATGTATCCCCCAACCTTGCTCAATTGATTAAAATTAAAAACGATCCTGACAACTATTTTGCAAGGCAATCTCCTGGTTGTGATCATGCATTGGGTTTAATTGCATTCCGGTTTCCAAATCAGTACAATGTATACTTACACGACACCCCTGAAAAACAACTTTTTAATAAAAAGATACGTGCATTGAGCCAGGGCTGTATTCGTGTGCAAGATGCTGAAAAGCTAGCCACTCTACTATTAAAGTATGACAATTCAGAAAATGAGCTTTATTCAATGAATACTGCAATAGCAAATTATAAGCCTAAACAGTTCTACTTAAAAGATCCCGTACCATTAAATATAAACTATCTGACTTGTGAAATGCAGGATGGACTCCTCATGGTTTATGATGACATCTATAACCAAGACGATGCATTGGAAATGGCACTCTACAATTTAACAAAAAAACCTGTTACAAAAAAGCCTATCGTAATCAAAAGGCCTGATATAAATCAATAGACCTACCATCTCCTTTTATCATGTCATGAATAGTTATGAAAAAGAACAATTACAATTTAAAAGGACTGTCAACGGCTGAAGTTACTGAATCCAGAAAAAACAACGGCAGTAACATTATCGTTTACAAAAATGAAAATGCGACTTTAAGATTGATCAGTGCTTTACTAAAGGAGCCAATGGTCATCTTATTACTTGCAGCCTCCAGCATTTATTTAATTAGTGGAAAAACCGGCGATGGATTATTTTTACTCGGTGCTGTTTTGTTAATATCCACAATCTCTTTATATCAAAGTGCAAGGAGCAAAAATGCCCTAAAAAAGCTGAAATTGCTTACCAATCCTAAATGTAAGGTGATAAGGAATGGAAATACCGGGCAGATAAGCACAGCAGAAATTGTGGTTGGGGACTATATAATTGCTGAAGAAGGTATCCTTATCCCTGCAGATGGCATCATTTTTCAGGCCAATGATTTCTCTGTTAATGAAGCTGTCCTAACCGGCGAATCTTTGCCTGTTTTTAAAGATGAAACCTCGAAGAATAATTTTGTATACACAGGTACAACAGTAACCAGCGGACTTGCCATAGCAAGGGTAACGAGCATTGGAATTAAAACCAAACTAGGAGAGATAGGTAGAAGCATAGATACAATTCCAGAGGAAAAAACACAGCTGGAAAAACAGATGAATAACTTTGTTAAAAGCATGGTTTACGTAGGCCTGGCATTTTTTATAGTTGTATGGGGCATCAATTACTACCGTTCTCAAAACTTTCCTGACAGTTTAATCAAAGCACTAACATTGGCCATAAGTATCTTACCAGAAGAGATCCCTGTAGCCTTCACCACCTTTATGGCCTTGGGTGCATGGCGTTTAATGAAAACTGGCATTATATTTAAACAGATGAAAACCGTAGAAACTTTAGGCAGCGCTACAGTGATCTGTACAGACAAAACAGGAACCCTTACAGAAAATAATATGACCCTGGCAAAGCTGTATGTCCCTTCTTTGAATAGGATTACGTCGGCAAAGAGCCCATTATTTGATAAAAAAGAAAAAGAACTTATAAATTTAGCCATGTGGGCAAGTGAGCCCATTCCATTTGATCCGATGGAGGTCGCTTTACATGAGGCTTACGCAAATATAGCAGTAAAGGATGAACGGCCTTTTTATCAAATGGCCCATGAATACCCACTGTCGGGAATGCCACCCATGATGACACACATTTTCAAAAATGAATCGGGTAATTATATTGCAGCCGCTAAAGGTGCTCCAGAAGCCTTACTCAATGCATCAACATTAAAAAAATCAGAGCGGCAAAAGATTGAAAAAATGATCGAACAGATTGCTTCGGATGGCTATAGGTTATTGGGCGTGGGCCAGTCCAACATCACTGATGATAAATTTCCAGAACACCAACAAGAACTCAGTTTTACCTTTATAGGGCTCGTTGCTTTTTACGATCCGCCAAAGGAAAACATTACCGCTGTGCTTCAGGACTTCTATGCGGCAGGAATCGAGGTGAAGATTGTAACTGGGGATAATGCTGCTACTACTATGGCCATAGCCAATCAAATAGGATTTAAGAGCAATCAGCAACTGGACGGTGAAGCAGTGATGAAACTAAGTGATACCGAACTGAAAGGACGCTGTATGGAAGTAAACCTGTTCACCAGAATGTTTCCAGAGGCAAAATTAAAACTCATTAATGCCTTAAAAGCAAACCATCAAGTTGTAGCCATGACTGGCGATGGCATAAATGACGGACCTGCCCTAAAAGCGGCCCACATCGGTATTGCTATGGGCAAAAAAGGTACTGAAATCGCAAAAAATGCTGCCTCCTTAATTTTGATCGCTGACGATCTGTCCAAAATGACAGATGCCATCGCCGCAGGCAGAAAGATTTACGGCAATCTTAAAAAGGCCATCAGATATATCATATCTATCCATATCCCAATTATCCTAACCGTGTTTATTCCGCTAATTTTGGGATGGATTTATCCCAATATATTTTCACCGGTACATGTCATTTTCTTAGAGTTGATTATGGGCCCAACCTGCTCTATAATTTATGAAAATGAACCCATGGAAGAAAATAGCATGCTGCAAAAACCACGGCCTTTAAGCACTACATTTTTCAATTGGAAAGAACTTTCCGTAAGCATTGTCCAGGGGCTAATGATCA